>NZ_JBEONP010000037.1:0-49893 GCF_040544435.1 Undibacterium sp. GrIS 1.2 | reverse complement strand
CCTACCTGTAAAAATAATCGTATTGATGAATTGCTTCCGCTGCGGGCAAAATCGGTTATTTGCTGATCGTCTAGGTGGGTCTGTCGGACGCATACGGTCAAAAAATGATGTGCTCGTCAAAACCCATACCTGTAAAAAAAGCCATCCAAAAAATGGATGGCTTTTTTGATTGTTATATTTTTACGTTATACGTCAATATTCCCAGCCCTTAAAGCATTGGATTCGATGAAAGCACGACGAGGTTCTACATCATCGCCCATTAGCGTAGTAAATATCTGATCAGCAGCAATCGCGTCTTCGATTTGTACTTTGAGCAGGCGACGTACTTTTGGATCCATGGTGGTTTCCCATAACTGCATTGGGTTCATTTCGCCTAGTCCTTTGTAGCGCTGTTTGCTGACGCCGCGTTCGGCTTCGTCGCGCAGCCATAGCATGGCGTGATGGAAGTCGGCTACGGCGCTTTCTTTCATACGCTCGCCTTCGCCACGGCGGATGAAGGAGCCTTCGCCTAGCAGGCCGCGGAAGGTGTTGGCGGCGTTTTCTAAAACTTTGTAATCGTTACTATCGACGAAGTCGGCGTCGATGCTGCTGACTTTGACGTTACCGTGGTACATGCGTTCTATGCGCAGGCCGAAGGAGCCAGACAAATCATCCGTGCGTACGATGGCTTTGACCGCCGGGTCGTTGATAGTGGTGGTGAGGGCGGTGGCGGAGATTTGTGCGTTTTCTGCGGTGTCCATTTTGAGCGTGACGCCGGTCATGATGGCAGTGAGGGCGGCACGATCGATCATGCGGGTCAGGCGCGTCATGATGGCGTTGGCGAGATTGTATTGGCGTACCAGTTCTGCCAGTGGTTCGCCCGTAATCGGGTCTGCGCCTGTGCTTGGGATGAGCGATGCGCCAGTCAAGGCAACGGTCATCATGTAGCTGGCTTCTTCAGAGTCATCTTTGAGGTAGCGTTCATCGCGGCCAGCTTTTACTTTGTACAAAGGTGGCTGGGCGATGTAGATGTGGCCGCGCTCTACCAGTTGTGGCATCTGGCGATAGAACAAGGTCAGCAGCAAGGTACGGATGTGGGCACCGTCGACGTCGGCATCGGTCATGATGATGATGCGGTGGTAGCGCAGTTTTTCTACATTGAATTCGTCTGGGCCGATGCTGGTGCCTAGCGTGGCGATCAGAGTGGTGATCTGTTCGCTAGAGAGCATTTTTTCAAAGCGGGCTTTTTCTACGTTAAGAACTTTACCGCGCAGTGGCAAGATCGCCTGGAACTTACGATCCCGGCCTTGCTTGGCGGAGCCACCTGCGGAGTCACCTTCGACGATATACAGTTCGCACAGCGCGGGGTCTTTTTCCTGGCAATCGGCGAGTTTGGCGGATAAGCCTAAGCCGTCCATGACGCCTTTACGGCGTGTGAGTTCGCGGGCTTTACGGGCTGCTTCGCGCGCGCGTGAGGCTTCTACGATTTTGCCGCAAATGATTTTGGCGTCGTTAGGGCGTTCTTGCAGGTAGTCGGATAAAGTTTTGGCGACGATCTCTTCGACCGGGCCACGGACTTCGCTGGAAACCAGTTTGTCTTTGGTTTGTGAGCTGAACTTTGGCTCAGGTACTTTGACGGACAAGACGCAGGTTAAACCTTCTCGCATATCGTCGCCGGTGACTTCGACTTTGGCTTTTTTGGCGTAGTCGTGTTCTTCAATGTATTTATTAATCACACGGGTCATCGCTGCGCGCAAGCCAGTCAGATGGGTGCCGCCGTCGCGTTGCGGGATGTTATTGGTGAAGCATAAAACTTGTTCGTTGTAGGCGTCGTTCCATTGCATGGAAACATCAACGGTGATGTTGGTGCCTTGGTCAGACAGACGCTCGCCAGTGGCTTGGAAAATCGTTGGGTGCAAGACGCTTTTAGATTTGTTGATGTATTCCACAAAGCCACGGGTGCCGCCCTCAAAGGCAAACATTTCTTCTTTGCCTGTACGTTGGTCGGTCAGTTTGATGCGCACGCCGTTATTGAGGAACGATAATTCGCGAATACGTTTTGCCAGAATCTCGTAATGGAATTCGACATGGGTGAAGATTTCTTCATCGGCCCAGAAGTGGACTTCGGTACCGCGCTTGTCGGTGTCGCCGATGACTTTAATCGGGGACACGACGATGCCGTCGATGGTTTCTATTTCACGGTTTTGCGGCACGCCACGGACAAATTCCATCGCATATTGTTTGCCGTCGCGGCGGATGGTGAGCTTGAGTAATTTGGACAGTCCATTAACGCAGGAGACACCAACGCCATGCAAACCGCCGGAGACTTTGTAAGAGTTTTGATCGAACTTACCACCAGCATGCAGCTCGGTCATAACGATCTCTGCCGCGCTGCGTTTTGGGTCGTGCTTGTCGTCCCATTTGATACCGGTCGGAATACCGCGACCGTTATCGGTAATGGAGATGGAGTTGTCGGCGTGGATGGTGACGTTGATCTCGGTACAGTGACCGGCTAGCGATTCATCGATCGAGTTGTCCAGCACCTCAAATACAAGGTGATGCAGACCGGTACCGTCCGATGTATCGCCAATGTACATGCCGGGGCGCTTACGCACGGCTTCCAAACCTTCCAGAATCTGGATTGAGGATGCGCCATAAGCATTTGGCTGCGCTGGAGTGTTGTCTTGGGTGTTCTCGGACATGGTTACCTTCTTTATTATGGTCTTACTTGTTCAAACGTACTAACTGATCTGGAGTTTTAGTTCCCACTCGCAAGCAGCGTAATTGCTGAATGCGGGACTGGGATGAGGGCGCTTATTTCGTTAACTTAGTGAGTCAAATTAATTCGTCAACTTAGTTACCAATTGAATTAGTCATATAACTTGAATAAATCCTGCACAAACCACTTTAAAATCCAAAGCAGATTTGTATAGGCCTAGATCGACTAATCGCCCTCACTCCCCAGCCGCATTCAGCAATTACGCTGCATGCGGCTGGGGAGCTTTAGCACTCTTTCGCACTAAATCCGCATTGGCATAACGACGTATTTAAAATCGGCGTTGTCTGGGATGGTGATTAATGCGGATGAGTTGGAGTCACCAAAGGCGAGGTTGATCTGATCGACTTTAAGGTTGTTCAACACATCCAGCAAATAGGTGACATTGAAGCCGATATCGACACTGTCGCCGCCGTAATCGATTTCAATTTCTTCTACGGCTTCTTCCTGATCGGCGTTGGTAGACAGGATTTGCATACTGCCCGGTGTGACTACACAACGCACACCTTTGAACTTGTCGCTGGTCATAATGGCGGCACGTTGCAAAGAGCGCAGCAATTGCTCGCGACCCAAGGTGAAATTGTTTTTGTAACCCTTAGGGATTACGCGGTTGAAGTCAGGAAATTTGCCTTCAACCAATTTGGAAATCAACTCAATATCGGCAAACGTCAGTTTGACCTGATTGTTGGCGATGTCGAGTTGCACCAGATCGTCTTTGTCTTCTAACAAACGCTGCAATTCGATAATCGTTTTGCGCGGGATGATGACTTCTTGACGTGGGAATTCTTGTTCAACTTCCACCTGGCAGTACGCCAGACGATGACCGTCGGTCGCCACGGCAATCACGTTTTTACCATCGACCACGAGCAACAAACCATTCAGGTAATAACGAATGTCTTGCTGCGCCATAGAAAAGTGCACCATGTTAAACAGATGCTTGAGCGTTTTTTGCGGCAGGCTAACGCTGGCGTTGAAGTGTTCTGCTTGCGCGACGGTAGGGAATTCTTCTGCCGCCAAGGTTTGCAAAGAGAAGCGCGATTTGCCTGACTGCACAGTCATCTTTTTATTGTCGAGCTTGAGGACGATGTCATTGTCGTCCGGCAGTGCGCGCAAAATATCGAGCAGCTTACGCGCAGCGACGGTGGTAGCAATGCTCTCGCCACCCGAACCGATATCGGCATGGGTGGTGATTTGCACTTCAATGTCAGTCGACAAGAAAGACACTTTTTCGCCGTCCTTGCGTATGAGGATATTGGCCAGAATCGGCAATGTGTGCCGACGCTCGACAATACCGCTCACGATTTGCAGAGGCCGGAGGATTGTGTCCCGGTGGGTTTTGACCAATTGCATGTTTATATCCTCGCGTAATTTTGTTAATAAAGGATGATTCACTTCTGTAGCTTACTTCTATGGCTTGGTTCTGTAACTTTGTTCTGTAACTTAGTTTTATAACTTCAATGCCGTAACGCAATGACTTAAAAAACTTAAATACATCGTCCAATCATTCTGCGGCTTCTGGGGCAAAAATGGCCTGGAGGCCACAGAATGATTGGACGTCTAAAATGGTACTTCTAAAACCCTAGGGTGCGCCATGCTCACCATCAACTTTACTTACTTCGTTGCCGCTTGCTTTGGTGCGCACGGCACACCCTACAATTTGTAATGCTTAACCCTTCAGAGTTTGCTCCAGCACATGTAGTTCATGATTACATTCTGGATTCTTGCTGCGATCTGCCGTGATTTTTCGTACTGCGTGCAAGACTGTGGTGTGATCGCGGCCGCCGAACAGTTCACCAATTTCTGGCAAACTTTTTTGCGTTAATTCTTTCGCCAGGTACATCGCGATCTGGCGTGGTCTGGCGATATTGGCTGGACGCTTTTTAGAGTACATGTCGGCGACTTTCATGTTGAAAAAGTCTGCAACTGTCTTCTGGATATTTTCTACCGAAATCTGGCGGTTCTGTACCGATAGCAAATCTTTTAAGGCTTCTTTGACGACATCAATCGTGATTTCTTTGCCGTGAAAACGCGAGTACGCCAGAATTTTTCGCAAAGCGCCTTCTAGTTCGCGGACGTTAGAACGCAGATGTTTGGCGACGAAGAAGGCGACGTCATCAGAGAAATGTACGCCTTCGGAATGCGCTTTTTTGAGCAAAATCGCTACGCGCATTTCTAGCTCTGGCGGCTCAATTGCTACCGTCAGACCAGAATCAAAACGTGAAATCAGACGATCGTCCATACCCGTGATTTCTTTTGGGTAGGTATCGCTGGTGATGATGATTTGCTTCTTGGCGGCGATCAGCGCTTCAAACGCGTAGAAGAATTCTTCTTGCGTGCGGCTTTTGCCACCAAAGAATTGAATATCATCGATCAGCAATAAATCTAGCGAATGATAGTAATGCTTAAATTCGTCAAACCCTTTGCGCTGGTAAGCAGTAACGACATCGCGTACGTATTGCTCAGCGTGGATGTAGCGAATGCGTGCTTTAGGGTTGTCCACCAGAATCTGATTACCAATCGCGTGAATCAGATGGGTTTTACCTAAACCTACGCCGCCATATAAGAACAGCGGGTTGTACGATACGCCAGGATTATTTGCTACTTGGATGGCTGCTGCGCGGGCTAACTGATTGGCTTTACCCGTCACAAAACTATCAAAGGTCAGATCAACATTAATTCGGCTTTGGTCGCGGCGCGGCGTGGATTCTGGCACCGGATCATGCATTTGCGGTGGCATGTCGTTGTTGCTAGTGGACGACTCGCGTGGATCGCTACTTTGATTTATATTGGTGTTTGCAGCGGGAGCCGGTTTTTTATTGATCCGTGGGTCCAGAATAAACTGGACATCAATATTTTCATCCCAAAATTGCACTGCCAGTTCAGTAATCCGGCTGGCGAATTGGGTTTTAACCCAATCCAGTTTAAAACGATTGGGCGCACCAATCCGCAACCGGCCGTCTTCATAATCGATCGGGGTCAGTGGTTTGATCCAGGCGCTATACTGCTGCGGCGTAAGTTCCTGCTCTAATTGGGACGAGCAGGCTTGCCAGAAATTTTCCATGTAGTCACTTTAATGATGCTGATGTGCGGCGTGTTATCGAATGTCAAATTGCTGCTGATTCGCTGCTTAGTCATTAACTTAGCAATGAGTTTAATTGTTGCTTGCTAAACCCTGCAAACGATTCTGCATGAATACTACTTACGCAAAACAAATTAAACATCTTGCCATTAAGGCAAATCGGTCATGCCACACTAATCCGCTATTTTACTCTTGCTATCCCGAGTTATCCACAGGCTAATGCGGAAATTTGTTAGGACTTACGCAAAACCGCCCTAGCTGCGTTGTAGCTCCTAGCTGTACTAAAGTACTATCTGCGTCGCTACGCCTTGACGGGACAATTTTGCGTAAGCCCTATTTGTTTACTTCGACTGCGCTATGACAAGATGAAAAAATGTGCTAAGTGATTGACACGTAAGCAGAAAGTAGTGTCTAATTCAGGGTTCCCTACCCTCTTTTTGTTGATTGCATTGATAGTTTGTTATAAATGCAACACACCATGAGCAGCGGTTTTGGGGAAGTAATGGCGAGTAAGCAATTTTAATTCTGGTTTTAATTCGCATAAAAGCATTACTCGTACATTACCCGTGATTCCGATTTTTTATTTGCTCAAATAGCGAGACCAACATGAAACGTACTTACCAACCTTCCGTCGTTCGCCGCAAGCGCACTCACGGCTTCCGCGCACGCATGGCAACCCGTGGCGGCCGCGCTGTATTGAACGCACGTCGCGCTAAAGGTCGCAAGCGCTTGGCAGCTTGATCTGTCCAGCTATGGTCAGTGCTTGTATTGGCTGGTGGCATGAGTTGCACAACTACTAATATGGTTAATGCAATGACATCAGCAAACGCAAGTGGTGATTTTGCACGCGTTCGGCGCATCGTTAAAACGGATGAATTTTCATCCGTTTTTCGTTTGCGGCCGGTACAAAGAACAGCACATTTTGTTTTGTATGCAAGACCGACCGAGCTGCCAAACGCGCGCTTGGGCGTGGTTGCAGCCAAGCGTTTTGCGCCGCGTGCGGCGACACGCAATACGATCAAGCGTGTTACGCGGGAAATTTTTCGTTGTTCGTCCCTGACCAATGTGGATTGTATCGTGCGCTTGTCCAAGCCCGTAAATACCAAAGCAGGTCCAGCTACCACCGCGCAACTGAAGCGTGAGTTGCGGCTGGAGATCTTGCGTCTGTTTGCGCCAGTGCGTTTGCTGGTTACCGACGGTGCAGAAGCGCTGTGAAATCTCTGCCATGAAACCTTTATTGCTCCTGCTGCTGCGTTTTTACAAACTCGCTATCAGCCCTATGCTGGGACAAAATTGCCGTTTTTATCCGTCCTGCTCAGATTACGCGGCAGAGGCAATCCGCGAGCATGGCGCTGCAAAAGGTTGTTTGCTGGCGGGCAAACGCGTATGTAAGTGTCACACATGGCATCCGGGTGGCGTGGATCCAGTTCCACAAAAATCTGAAAAAAACAGTTTCGTCCCCACATCCGACGGACGTTCTAAAAAGCGTCAAGCTGCGTATGCCAAAAATGCTACTCATGCAACTAAGCATCACAATATGATGGCTTTAAAAAAACGTCCTGATTCTTCTTCTAAATCTACCTGCTAAAACACAAATGGATATCAAACGTACCGTCCTGTGGGTTGTTTTCTCGATGTCGCTGTTGATCCTTTGGGACAACTGGATGCGTCATAACGGCAAACCATCCATGTTCTCTTTTACGCCATCTAGTCAGGCGCAGCAGAGCAAAAACGCCAGCGCTTCTGCATCGGGTTCATCTGCTGCCAGCACCACTGCCACTAGCAACGTCAGCGCTAATGGTGTTGCCACTGGCACCGACGCTGCTGCCGTGAAAAATGAGCACATCACGATTACTACTGATGTAATCAAAGCCGATATCGACACCTTGGGTGGCGAGATCAGTCGCTTGGAATTACTCAAGTATAAAGATGTAGACGACCACACCAAGAACGTTGTGCTGTTTAATGAAAGTGCTAAACGTACTTATCTGGCTCAAACTGGTCTGATGGGTGGTGCTTTCCCAAACCACAAATCTAGCTTCACTGCTAAGCCAGGCGTGCGCACGATGGATGCGGGCGACAAAGTGCAGCTGGTACTGGAATCTGAATTAAACGGCGTTAAGTTGATTAAGACTTATACCTTCAAAAAAGGTGACTACGTCATCGACGTCAAACATGACGTGACGAATAATTCTCCGGTAGCGATCACACCATCTTTGTATTTGCAGTTATTGCATGATGGTACCAAGCCAGAAAACGGCGGCATGTTTAGCGCCTCCAGAGAATTTTATGCTCCTGCTGTCTACACTGAGTCGGATCATTTTCAGAAACTGGATTTCCAGAAAATTGAAAAAGATAGCGCCAATCCAGACGCTAAGCCAAATCACGCGACCAAAGCAGACAATGGTTGGGTCGCCGTGCTTCAGCATTTTTTCGTGTCAGCTTTCATCCCGCAAGACAAAGCGCCACGCACTATCGTGACCGAAAAAGTCAAAGACAATCTGTATGCAGTAGCGACTATTTTGCCAATGGGCAGCATTGCACCAGGCGCGACGGTCAGCATGGATGCGCGTCTGTACTCTGGTCCGCAAGAGTCTGACAAGTTAGAAAAAATTTCACCGGGGCTGGATCTGGTAAAAGATTATTGGTACTTTGCGATTATTGCAAAACCGATGTTTTGGCTGATGGAATTAATCCATAAGTTGCTGGGCAATTGGGGCTGGACAATTGTAGTTTTTACGATCTCCATCAAGCTGGCATTGTTCCCGTTGTCGGCTGCTGGTTATCGCAGTATGGCGAAGATGAAAGTACTCACACCAAAAATGCAAGCCGTGCGTGAGCGTCATAAAGACGAGCCGCAAAAAATGAATCAAGCCATGATGGAGTTGTATAAAACTGAGAAAATCAATCCTCTCGGCGGCTGCTTGCCAATTCTGATCCAGATGCCAGTCTTCTTGTCGCTGTACTGGGTGTTGCAAGCCAGCGTAGAAATGCGCGGCGCTCCGTGGGTGGGCTGGATTACCGATTTGACCGCACCAGATCCTTGGTACATTTTGCCCGTGTTGTATGCGATCTCCATGTTTGTAACGGCTAAGCTCAATCCAAAACCGGCTGATCCTATGCAAGCCAAGATGATGATGTTTATGCCACTGGCTTTCTCAGTGATGTTCTTCTTCTTCCCGGCGGGTCTGGTCTTGTACTGGGTTGTGAATAACGTCTTGTCGATCGCGCAGCAATGGGTGATTAATAATAAGTTGATCCCTCCAGAGCACAAGTCTTAAGGTTTTGAAGGTTTAAGCCAAAAGTCTATGTTAAAAAAGCCCATCTTAATCATGGGCTTTTTTTCTATGGACTCCTGTAGTATTTAGACCAAACCACAGACCATTTTCCTGTATTTTTTTGCAGAGTTAGAATTACACCATGAACCAACATCGCCATCATCAAAGTAGTTACGACAGCACGCCAATTACCGCGATTGCCACGGCACCGGGGCGGGGCGGTATTGGTGTTGTACGTATTTCCGGCAAAGATTTAAGGCCGGTGATTGATGCCTTATTTGGGGGCGCATTTGCCAACGGTTTAAAAGCGATACAACTCAAGCCACGCCACGCGACGTACCTGCCATTTACGCAAGCGGATGGTAGCGTGATTGATCAGGGCATCGTGCTCTACTTTAAAGGTCCGCATTCTTATACCGGTGAAGATGTCTTGGAGCTACAAGGCCACGGCGGGCCAGTGGTGATGCAAATGCTACTGACGCGTTGTCTGGAGGCGGGCAAAGATGCCGGCTTGCGCTTAGCGCAACCGGGTGAATTTACTCAGCGTGCTTTCCTCAACGATAAACTGGATTTGGCACAGGCCGAGGCCGTGTCGGATTTGATTGAGGCATCGACCGAAGCCGCTGCCAAATCAGCATCACAATCGTTGTCCGGTGTTTTTTCTAAAGTGATTCATGTGCTGGTAGAAAAAGTCGTGCACCTGCGCATGCTGGTAGAAGCGACGCTGGATTTTCCTGAAGAGGAAATCGATTTTTTAGAAAAATCGGATGCACGTGGTCAGCTCAGCGCCATCCAAACGGCCTTGCAGGCGGTATTTCAACAGGCGGCGCAAGGCGCTTTATTGCGTGAGGGTTTGAATATTGTATTAGCCGGACAACCGAATGTCGGTAAATCTTCCCTGCTCAATGCGCTGGCGGGTGACGATGTTGCTATCGTCACGCCCATCGCTGGCACTACCCGCGACAAAGTGACCGAGACTATCCATATCGAAGGTATCCCGCTTAATATCATCGATACCGCCGGTATTCGTCATGAAGATGATCAATACGATGATGAACACGAGTACGAGCATAATGAGCACAATAAGGACGCGCCGCGCAGCAGCATCGATGCGGTGGAGCGTATCGGCATCGAACGTACTTGGGCTGAAGTCAGCAAAGCCGATGTCATTTTGCATTTACTCGATGCTGGTCGTGGCCCGACCCGCGCTGACGACGCGATCGTGGCGCGTTTCCCGGATCAAGTGCCTGTGATCCGCATCTGGAACAAAATTGATCTGTCCGGCCATCATCCTAGCGTCGATCAGATGGCGGATGCTACTCACGTATATTTGTCTGCGCAAGATCATATCGGCATTGATTTACTGCGCAAAGAATTACTCCGCATCGCTGGTTGGCAACAAACTGGCGAGTCCTTGTATCTCGCGCGCGAACGTCACCTGATCGCGCTAAAGCAAGCTAACGAGCATTTAGAATTTGCTGCCGCCTACGCTGCACAAAATGACCAGTCGCTGGACTTATTTGCGGAAGAGCTGCGCTTAACCCAAGACCGGCTGAATAGTATTACTGGCGAATTTACTTCTGATGATTTGTTGGGCGTGATATTTTCCCGTTTTTGCATCGGCAAGTGAGTGAAGTTAGCTGTGACGTCAGCTATGATCTGATCCAAATCTCCTCGCAGCGGGTTCGATCACTGAAATCGTCTTAGTTCCTTCGCACGGAAATTTTCTTCATAACTTCATATCTGAAGTCTCTGAATTTAACCGTCCATTGTTTATAAGCCTTTCAGAGCAAAATGCTTTGGGAAGGCTGATAAACAATGGACAATCTTTTTTAGACTTTGTTTGTTTAATTTCAAGGCGATAGTAATTGCAAAAAGTACATTAGTTAGCAATAATATGTTTCAATAATTCTAACAAATTGGGACATTGGCTTACTGCTGGCCATCGTGTCCATTTCTTTCCAATATCACCAAGGAGTTAAGATGACGACACGCCGGATGAAGCTGACTACAAAGCCTTATCAACTTCTTACAACGCTCAGTTTGCTGGCACTTGCCACGCCACTGATGGCACAAACCCTGATCAGTGATACTGACGATGCGCTTTTTACCAAAAATTATCATGCGGAAATCCGTCGTACCAGCATGGGTGTACCTCATATCAAAGCGGCTAATTGGGCTGATCTTGGCTACGGCTACGGTTACGCGCAAGCCGAAGACAATTTATGTACGATGGCGGATGGTTTTCTGACGTATCGCGGTGAGCGATCTCAATATCTGGGCCCGAATGCCTTACCGGTTGCGGGAACCACGTTAGAAACGGCGCGCAATATCGATAGCGATTTTTTCCATAAGCATCTGATTACCAATGATGTGCTCAACGCGATGGTTGCGGCACAACCCCAAGATTTACGTGACATGATTCAAGGGTTTGCTGCGGGGTACAACCGTTATTTACGTCATTTGAAGCTCAGTAGTAACACTGCTTATAGCGCATGCCGCAATGCTGATTGGGTACTGCCTATTCGCAGTAGCGATGTGTATCGCCGGATGTATGCCGCCAATTTGGCAGGTGGATATAGTAATTTCGTGAACAGTATCGCCAGCGCGCTACCGCCTGACGCCACCAGCAAAACTCTGAGCACCTTGACTTATCAGTCTGCACAAACGCGTGCGCCAGAACTTCAGGTTGGTGGTAAAAAAGGTGTCGGCAGTAATATGATCGCCTACGGCAGTGCATCAACCAACTCAGGTAGTCCATTATTATTTGGAAATCCTCATTGGTACTGGCGCGGTGTTGATCGGTTCTATCAAGCTCAATTGACGATACCTGGACAAATTAATGTCAGCGGCGCTTCATTTCTGGGCGTGCCTGTGATCCTGATTGGATTTAACGACAATGTCGCGTGGTCACATACGGTATCGACCGCACGTCGTTTTGGAATCTATGAACTAAGCTTGGCAAATAACGACAGCACGAGTTATATGCGTGATGGTAAAAAAGTGCGCATGACACCATCCACGATAGCCGTGACCGTCAAATCAGCAGATGGTCGTTTAGCCGTAGTGAAACGGACTTTATACCGTTCTGAGTACGGTCCGATGATGAACCTAGGCTTGCTCAATCCTGCATTAGCCTGGAACACTACAACAGCGTTTGCCATCCGTGATATCAGTGCGAGTAATTTCCGTAGCTTCCGAAACTGGCTACGTTGGAATCAAGCCAAATCGATGGAAGAATTTATCCGTATTCAAAAAGAGGAAGTTGCAACACCTTGGGTCAACACGACGGCAATTGCGCGTAATTCGAGTAAGGCCTGGTATGCCGACATGGGTGCTGTTCCCAATGTAACGGCGGCACAAACGGCCAGTTGCACGACGGCTATAGGTCAGATGATGGCAGCTTATTTGCCGCGAGTCCCGTTTTTTGACGGCGCTAAAAGTGCTTGCGACTGGAAAACTGACGTCGACTCAGTACAGCGCGGCGCACTCGGCCCCTCCAAATTGCCCAGTCTGTTACGTAATGATTATGTCGCAAACATGAACGACAGTTATTGGAGTACCAATCCCAAGGCGCTATTGACGGGATTTCCGGCTATTCTTGGCACAACCGGAACAGAGTCATTGAGCATGCGTACACGCTTGGGGCACACCATGGCACAAGGTCGCTTGGATGGAACTGACGGTTATGTGGGAAATAAAGCTGGTACAGAAGTCGTTGAACAAATGGTACTTAATAGCCGGGTACTGACCGCTGAACTGTTTAAGGCACAAGTATTACCGATGATTTGTGGATCAACGACTCTTACCATCAGCAGTGATCCTGAGACCGGCGAGAGTTTTCCGGCAAAACTAGTCAATGTCAGCGCTGCTTGTACTGCTTTAAGTAGTTGGGACAACACTGGTAACCCCGGAGTACGCGGCCCGCATATCTGGGACGAATTTTGGCGACGTGTTTCATTGCTGTCGGAAGCACAACTGTACAAAGTGCAGTTTAGTCCCGCTGATCCTATTCACACTCCACGTGATATCAGTCCTGTTGCCGCATCCAACTTACAGCAAGCTTTTGGCGCTGCTATTTTACGCATACAGGCCAGTGGATTTGCGATGAGCGCGACTCGGGGTGAGACTTTATTTGTTACACGCAATCAACACAAGATAGGCTTATTTGGAGGCTGCGATAACGTTGGTTATTTCACAGTTGCTTGTTCGGACAATCGTCTGGATCAAGGAGGCTATAGCATGGACGGAAACCCTAACGGGAATAGCTATATGCAGGTTGTCAGCTTCCCAAATGGTAACGTCGAGGCGCATAGCTTTTTGACCTTTTCGTTATCTGATGACCCGGCATCGATACGCTCCAGAAATTACACAGAACGTTATGCATCAAAGAACTGGCTGAAATTACCATTCACAGAGAGTGAGATCCATAACGATAGCGGCTATCGTAGTAGCTATATCAGTGAATGGTAGTCTGGCTTAGGACAAATCCCCGAAGTCACTTGGTCACTGTCGCGCAATGATGCTAAGCTTAGATTTTATGTAAAGCAGCATTGCGTCTGACTATGTGTCAATTATTAGGAATGAATTGCAATACCCCGACCGATATCGTATTTAGCTTTACGGGGTTTGCTACACGCGGCGGTCGTACGGACGAACATAAAGATGGCTGGGGCATCGCATTTTTTGAAGGCAATGGTGTACGCCATTTTGTCGATCACCAAGCCGCTGTTGCTTCCCCGATTGCCGAGCTGATCAAGCGTTATCCGATCAAATCTAAAAACGTCATCGCCCACATCCGTAAAGCGACCCAAGGACAAGTCACGCTAGAAAATTGTCATCCCTTTGTGCGTGAATGTTGGGGCCGTTATTGGGTGTTTGCGCACAATGGCGATCTGAAAAATTTTCATCCGGTCTTAGATGGGGCATACCATCCTGTCGGTACAACAGACAGCGAACGGGCATTTTGTTATCTACTACAAGAAATGCGCCGTCGTTTTGGCGAGGCTTTGCCATCGATGACCGAGATCACCCGGTTCATGCGCCAGATTACCAATGAGATTGCGCAATACGGTACCTTCAATATGATGCTGTCGAATGGCGAGGCACTATTCGCACATTGCTCTACTAAATTACATTACATCGTCAGAAAATATCCTTTTGCCACCGCCAGTTTGTCGGATGAAGAAGTGGCTGTCGATTTTTCTGAAGTGACCACGCCTCAAGATCGCGTTGCCGTCATCGTCACAGAACCATTGACCAAGAATGAGAACTGGACCCAGTTTGCGGCGGGTGAGCTGATGGTATTTGTGGATGGCGATGTGCATGCCCTATGATGATTTGTCTTTTTTATTTTTACAACCATGAGCAATCGGCCTAGCGACCACCTCGATACCAACTTATTGCGCGTCTTGCATACATTGCTGACCGAGCGCAGCGTTACCCGCACCGCCATGAAGTTGGGACAATCCCAACCAGCAATTAGCAATATGCTAAAGCGCTTGCGTGACATTACCGGCGACGCAATATTAGTACGCGGCAAAAACGGAATGACAGCGACCGAACGCGGCGAAGAATTATTGCTGCTAGCAAAGCAGGGGCTCAGCGTGCTGGAGAGCATCACGCATCCCGCGCCTAGTTTTGTTGCTGCACAAAGCCAGCGAGTATTCCACCTCGGTGCACCGGATTATTTAAGCGTTTTGCTGATCCCGATGATCATGGAGAAAATACGCGAACAAGCACCCAATGCGGGTCTGGTCATTCATTCATTAAATGCAGGATTTGATTATGCGTCGGCGCTAGAAAACGGTGAGCTGGATTGCGTCATTGGTAATTGGCCGGACCAACCACCGCACTTACATTTAGCGCATTTATTTGAAGATGACTTAGTCTGCATGGTTAATAACCAGCATCCGATCGTCAAAAAAGGTCTATCGCTTAAATATTATTTAGAGATGCCGCATCTCGCGCCCACTCCTTATATGATGGGACATCGCAGCATCATTGATAGCGCTCTGGCGGAGCAAGGGTTAAAGCGACATATACAAATGACGATCCCTTACTTTGGCATGGTGCCGGATGTACTGTCGCGTACGGATTTGATTTTTACCACCAGCCGTAGCTTCGCCATGCACTTTGTCGGGCAATGGCCGATTACGATTTTGCCTATGCCGGTAGAGATGCCAAAAATGCGTTTCTTCATGCTGTGGCATGAGCGCTCACATGCGGCAGCAGAGGTGCAATGGTTGCGTAAGATGGTGTCGGACTCTTCCAAGGAGGCGATGGGGCTATCTCAGGAAAAATGATTGCAAGCAGACTTGACTGAGTGGATCAAGTCATCATTTTGCAGTCCGCCAAAAAGAATCAAATAAATAAAAAGACGGCACAGAAAGTACATTCTGTGCCGTCTTTTATTATTTGCTAACTTAACTAGGTTTTATTAAAACTTGTAAGTTGCCCGCACGTACAAAGCACGTCCCAAAGGATTTGTGAAGTGTGGATCATACCCTTGTTGGAAGGTAACACCTTGATTAGTGAACGGTGGGTTGGTGTTAAACAGATTTTTCACGCCAGCCGTTAATGACAAGTTTTTAAATCCATTGTAAGACCCTGTGATTGCCCATACAGAATATGCTTTCACGTCTTGTACATATTGGTCGTCCACTGCATTCTGATCATGGTAACCGGACAAATATTTTTCCGACAGAGTAGCAATCCACGGACCGTTATTCCATTGCAAGCTCAGTGTGTGCTTCCAGCGGAATACAGGGCCATTGTCGGCAAACGTACCGACGTTTTCTGTATAAACGCCATTTTTTTCAGTCTGGTAAGAATAGCGATTTACATAAGTTCCTTCCATCGCCAGCATGAAGTTACCTAAAGAAGATTTAGGTAAGCGCCATGTGCCGCTCACATCAATACCGTCTGTTTTTGTGTCGCCCAAGTTGAAATTGGTTGCAGAGACGTAAGCTAAGGTGCCATCTGCATTGCGTACAAACAAATTGGCATATTTGACTGGATCTCCAAAGATGACAGATTCTGGCAGTGTGCCAATGCTGTCGGTCAGGTGAATATTCCAATAGTCAGCCGTCAATGTGACTGCTGGCGTTGGTTCAAACACGACACCTACAGAAAAGTTTTTAGCTTTTTCTGGTGTCAATCCTTTATTTCCGCCACTTTGAATATTTTGCTGCGCGTTACATGCGGTATTTGGGTTTGCACCTGGTATTGCTACTCCGCCTGGGCATAATTTTGGATCGTCATAAGTATCTGCAGTATTACTCACAACGTTAGGAGCATTTTTCTCGTACAAAGACGGTGCGCGGAATCCAGTATTGGCTGATGCGCGGAATAAAAGTTCTTTTGTTGGTTGATAACGCAAGCCAACTTTTGGATTGAACGTTGAGCCTACATCGCTGTAGTTATCTACCCGTCCGTCTAACGTCAGCTCCAATTCTTTGGTTATTGGTGCGATAAATTCTGCAAATACCGCTTCGATGTTACGTTGACCAGCGATACTCTTTGAATCTGACAAACCAGTACTTGATGCTTGAGAAGCGACCGCTGTGTTGACATCATAGTTAGCTTTGTCTTGATGTGCTTCTGCGCCAAACGCAATACCCATCGCACCGCCAGCCAATGCGCCAAACTCGCGACTCATTTTGAAATCTACGCCGGTAGAAGTAGTTTTTCCCGACAACGTTTGACCAACCAATTGAATGCTACTCAAGTATGCTGTACCAGCCGCATCTTGTGGTCCAAACGGATTCAAGATACCTGAAGTGACACCATTAAGTACACCAGTGTCTGTCACATAACCATGCGTCAGTGTGCTTGACGCTTGTGCTTGTGTGTAGATAAAACCAGTTTTATAGTCCCACGATCCGATAGTGCCTTCTAGTCCAGCCAAGAAGCGGTCAGATTTACTCACGTCTTTTTCTGTACGTTTGCCGACTTCCAACGGACGCCAGTTGATGCTTAGGTCACCAGTCAAACCAGGAAAAGCAGCTACACCGCCGCTACCACCAGGATAATACTTACTACCAACCGGAACAACCAATCCAGTCAACGCGGCACTCTCACCATCATACAAAGGCGCAGCAGCAACAGAGTTAATGTTTGTTGATTCTGAGTGTAAATATTCTACCGTTGCGTTGTTGTCGGCATTGAGTTTAAACGTACCCTTACCGAAAAAGCTGATTTGCTTAGTCTCTGGGATGTCATCTACTTGAGAAGTGTAGTCATAACGGCAGGTACCATTCGACGCTTTTGGGAAGGAATGATTTACTGGATCGCATCCGTTAGCAAAAGAGATGTTGCCGCCATTGCCACTACCATTATCAAAGAAGTTTGCTGACGGTGTATTTCCACTCGTTTTGTACAGACCTCTGTTAAGAATAATGCCTGTCGCTGAGAAATCACGCTGAACAGCAGTTAATGAATTTTGTTTGTGTGCGTCGATTACGCCAAAAATATTGAAGCCATCTTTCTCTAGATCGCCGTAACCAATGAGCAAGTTTGCGCGAGTTTCAGTTCCACCCGATTTTTGAGGTACGGTGGTTTCCGCTGTCAGTTCAACACCATTTACGGAGCGCTTAGTGATAAAGTTAATTACACCACCGATAGCATCAGTACCGTAGATCGCTGATGCTCCGTCGCGCTATACCTCAACTTGTTGAAGCGCGCTGATTGGGATAATGTTCAGATCGACGGCAGCACCATCATAGGGGTGATTGGCTATGCGACGCCCGTTTAACAGAATCAACGTTTTGTTTGAGCCTATGCCGCGTAAGTCTGCTAACGATACACCACCTGTAGAGGCGCCGACACTCTGACTCGCACCTTGTGAAGATTGGTTTGATGCTAATGAACTTACAACTTGTTCTGCGGTAGTTAAACCCTGCTTCACGAAATCATCTGCTTTAATGACGGTCACTGGCAAAGAACTCTCAGCCGCTAAACGTTTAATAGATGAACCTGTGACTTCAACACGTTGTACTGCTGCTTCTTGTGAGAACGCAGGATGTACAAACATACCTAAGCTCAAAGCGATCCCGCTTGAGAATATGATTCTGACTGATCGAGACAGAATTTTTTCTTTAATCATTACTACACTCCTAAGGACGGTTGAAGTACGAATTTTTCAACTTCTCAAACTTTTTTCGCACGATATTTTGTAAATAAAACCAAGGTTTTGGACTCTTACATGTAAATAAAGTCGCCAAAATTTCTTGATGAAGTATGGGATCATTTCTGTAAGAAGGCTGTCAATAAATGTGCATGCGGACAACATCCAAAAATACAACATATTTTTTACGTTTTGAAGGCAAATTTTATTTTTCAAATTGATTTTTCAAGTCTTTGGTGAATTTCTTATCCATATGTTTTCTTAATTTTTATGAGAATAAAATTCTCAATTTAAATAAATTTACAAAATTAAAAGTGATTTAATGTATTTAAATTGAAATTATCTTCAATTAGTTATTTTTTTAACTGGTAAAAAAAGTAGAAAAAACCAAGGGTTTTAGTCAATATATTAAGATCAAAAAATAGCAAGGCCTAGTACGATACGATGCACTTTGTATTAATAAGTTACAAAAAACATCTCGTTTTTATGGCTAGAAAACCACTTTTTATGAGTATTTATTGAATAAACAATTTGTTCTTTTGAGAAGTCTGGGAGCAAACTGAACGTTAGCTTTCGCTAAACTAACGTTATGGATGATCAGGTTTGTGGTGTGAGATTCTTCTGGGGGTGTCCAGAAAATTCCTGAACATGTCAGGTAAGCCTATGTAGGCCAGCAAAGATTGCTTGAGGGAGTAGCTTTATAGTTTTAATGGCTATCTGGCAATGTCTTGATATATTTATGAACGGCAACTTTATACAAATCTGTACAACTACAAACTAACAGCCAATTCAGCACCCTCTTTAATCGCCCGCTTCGCATCCAACTCTGATGCCAATGCCGCACCGCCAATTTTATGAAACCGCGGACTTTGGTCACCAGGGTTCTCTGGCATCAGTTCAGTCAATGATTCTTGCCCCGCGCAGAGAATGACGTTATCGACTTCCAGTACGCGTGCTTGACCGTTGACGGTGATGTGTAAACCCTGATCGTCAATTTTTAGATACTCAACGCCCGCCAGCATTTCTACGCCATTGCGTTGTAATGTAGCGCGATGCACCCAGCCTGAAGTTTTACCTAGGCCTGCGCCAACTTTGCTGGCTTTGCGTTGCAAGAGATAAATCTGGCGATACGGATTGGCGGGTTCTGGGGTGATCAGACCGCCGTTTCTGTGCGCTTGTGGGTCAACGCCCCATTCGGCAAACCAGTGTTGCAAGCTCACTGGCAAGGCGACTGCCGGGTCGTGTAATAAGTATTCGCCGACATCAAAGCCGATGCCGCCTGCGCCGATGATCGCAACGCGTTTGCCTACCGGTTTTTTATGTAGCAGGACGTCAATGTAGGATAAAACTTTGGGATGATCTACACCCTCTAACCTAGGCGTGCGTGGCACGATGCCGGTGGCGACGATGATGTCGTCGAAACTTTGTGATAACAATTGCTCGCGGGTGACGCGTTGGTTTAATTGGAGTTTGACACCTGTCGAGGTGATTTTCTTACCGAAGTAGCGCAAGGTTTCTGCAAACTCTTCTTTACCCGGTACTTGCATGGCGATTTTAAACTGGCCGCCGATGCTGTCGCTACTGTCGAACAAGGTCACATCATGCCCACATTCGGCGGCGACAGTGGCGGCAGATAATCCCGCTGGGCCAGCGCCGATGACGGCAACGCGTTTGCGCTTGATGGTTTTGATATAGCGTAATTCGGTCTCATGTCCGGCTCGCGGGTTGACCAGACAGGAGGCACGTTTGTTCGAAAAGGTATGGTCAAGACAGGCTTGATTACAGGCGATGCAGGTATTGATGGTATCGGCGTGACCAGCGGCGGCTTTGTTGACGAATTCCGGATCGGCTAAAAAAGGTCGTGCCATCGATACCATGTCGGCATCGCCGCGCGCAATAATCGCCTCGCCCTGGTCAGGCATGTTGATACGATTGGAGGCGACTACGGGAATCGACACCGCTTTTTTCAGGCGACCAGCGACGCTGGCGAATGCCGCGCGCGGTACCGAGGTGACGATGGTGGGCACGCGGGCTTCATGCCAGCCGATACCAGTATTGAGAATATTGACGCCAGCTTGCTCTAGCGCCTGCGCTACTTCTACCACCTCTTGCCAGCTGTTATCGCCTTCGACCAGATCGAGTATAGAGTGGCGATACATGATGATGAAGTTGCTACCGACAGCAGCGCGTACGCGACGGACGATGTCGACCGGCAGACGCATCCGGTTTTCTATGCTGCCGCCCCAGCGATCCTTGCGCAGATTAGTGCGGGCGCACAGAAATTGGTTGAGCAAATAGCCTTCGCTGCCCATGATTTCAACCCCGTCATAGCCGGATTTTTGTGCCAGTCGAGCGCAGCGTACATAAGCTCGTATGGTGCTTTCGATGCCGCTCTCGGTCAGCGCTTTGGGCTTGAACAGGGAGATTGGCGATTTTTTTGCCGAGGCGGAAACGACGAAGGGTTGGTAACCATAGCGACCGGAGTGCAGGATTTGCATCACAATCTTGCCGCCTTCTTCATGCACGGCGCGGGTGACTTTTTTATGATTCCAGATATCGGCAAGGCTATTCATGGTGCCGCCAAATGGCAACAACCAGCCACGCCTGTTGGGTGAGACGCCGCCAGTGACGATCAGACCTGCGCCACCACGCGCTCTTTCACGAAAATACTCTGCTAGTTTGTGATAATTATAAAAGCGGTCTTCCAAACCCGTATGCATAGAACCCATGATGGTACGGTTACGCAGAGTCGTGAAGCCGAGATCCAGCGGGGCGAGCAAGTGTGGATAATGTGGGTTTGGCATAGGACGCTTTACTAAAAGTGTTGGTGTTGCGCAAGAATACACAAATGCCGTTAGTAAGGGATAACTAAGAGATAGTTTGTGCACTCTAATAGTATGGCCTCTAAAAGCGGCACTTCTAAAAAATTGATACCGCAGCACTGAGTTGTTGTATTGCAGGCGTTAAGGCCGTATTTACTGCTTCTTGTAAGATGAAAGTTGGGCAGTATTCATATACTCCCCATAGATATTGTTAAAATCGCCTTATTGTCCATTAATTCTATGGACAACTTAATATTACTAGGTGGGAGTATTTTTTTGTGGAGGAAAATAATGTTCTATATAAAAGCAAAACGCCACCCTAAGGTGGCGTTTTAACATCTGATCTGCTCAAAACTTTCTAACGCTCTGGCGATATTTGCCAGAAGTAAAAACTGAGTTAAAGCAGATGTAAGCCTGAGTTAAGACCTACATCAGCTTAACTTTGACTTATTCAGTAGTGCTAGTTTTAGCTTTTGCTGCTTTAGCTGTTTCTAATTTAGAGTCAGCTTGGTCTTTTGTAGTGCTTGCTGTTGCAGTTGTGCTTTTCGGCGCTACAAACCAGGCAAATTCTTGACCGCCAACTTGCTCGCCAGCTGCGCGGGCTTGTGCCAACTCAGCGACGACTTCAGCACGAGTTTTTGTGGACGTTGTCGCATCTGCAGCAAAAGCAGCGCTAGTTGTCAAAGCGATCAGGCTAACAGCAGCAAATATTTGTTTCGCATTCATGTTCATTCTCCAGTAATCAAATTAAGTAAGTGGTAACTCATCGTTGGACCAATCCTGGCTCGGCATATGCCGGTCTCAATTTGCATGAGAAGTGAATTAAAACCTACACCATTCACTTCCGATGCCAACTGCAACATGCCTGAGGATTTGGCTTCGATGCGCTATTTATGTTGCACTGCACACCGATGAAAGGAGTATAGGCTTTTCGGATTGAACAAGAAAGGTGGTAATCAGTAATATACTATTGCGGAATACGAAACAATAAGGGGCTTGAAAAATGGATCGCTTGCAATCGATGCGTATTTTTTCCAAGGTAGTCGAGCTAGGGAGCTTTGCCCGTGCCGCGTTATCGCTGGAGGTGTCCAACGCGGTAGTCACTCGTTACATGGCTGATTTAGAGACGCATCTTGGGACGCGCTTGCTTAATCGTACCACTCGAAAACTATCATTGACAGAAACAGGGAAAATCTACTTAGAGCGTGTGCGCCAAATTTTGGCCGATGTGGATGACGCCGATGCGGTTGCTTCATTCTCTGCAAAAAAGCCTAGCGGCACCTTGCGGATTTACTCGCATCCCGGTTTTGGCAAGACCCAGCTAGCGCCCTTATTACCTAGATTTGCTAAAGAATTTCCAGACGTCGTGTTGGATGTCAGGATTTCTGATCGGACTGTCGATCTGGTAGAGGAGGGAATTGATGTTGGTTTTTTCCTTAACTTACAAAAAATAGACGCTAGCATGATCGCCCGTAAGCTTGCTACTTCCGAGGTGATGTTGTGCGCATCGCCTCAGTATTTAAAGCAGTACGGTGTGCCGAAAGATGCCGACGATGTGTCTAACCATAAGTGCCTGAATTTTGGTTATGACTTCATGCGGGATAACTGGATGGTTCAGGGGCGGAAGGGTGCTTTGCCCGAGCCGCGACCAATTCCCGTCCATAGCTGCGTTATTTCTAATAATGCCGATGTACTCAGGGTTTGTGCGCTAGCCGGTATGGGCTTGGTATTGCGTCCTTCGTTTACTTTGGGCGACGATTTAATTAGCGGTCGCTTGGTCAGGTTATTTCCCGAATACTCGTTGGGCGAAGTGTCGGTCTCTATGGTCTATCCAAGCCGTCGTTTGCTGTCTGCCAAGGTCAGAAACTTTGTTAATTTTGTTTCCGACCAATTTCCACATCCTGAAAGTGATATGTGGCTGAGTTAGTGTCTACTTTAGTCGTCTATATTGACTGGGCTAACCGCGTGAACGCGCCCACGAAAATAACAGCGATGCAGTAGCGAGAACGCTGCACCCGGATACTCTTCTTTAAAAATACAAAGATGATCGATGCTTAAAGGTACATCAATTGCAAAGCATGCTTCAGCAGCCTGCTGCAAAATTAACGCCGTTGAGTAATCGATATGCGCCAGAGAATCGGTCAGTGTCATGTGGAAGCGATATTGCTCTTCGGTATAAGGATAAGCCCAACGTTTTAGCAACTCTTCTTGCCGCGCCGTCAAATTTTGTTGGCGACGCTTTTGCCAGTCAGCATCAGTCATCGGCGCACGTAATGGATCAAAATATACCACGCAGTCTTGGGCAAGCGCTGCAATTTCGCTATGGCCGGTGGTCGTTTGCAGTGCTAAAAAATCTCCCAACTTTTGTACACTCGGCGTAACGATGTTCAGCGCTGTAGTCTGCTGACAAAATTGGGCGACATGCTGCACTAAATCATCTTCATTTACGCCTTGTGCCAGACTGAATGGTGCTTTTAAGGTGGCATGAAATCCGTACCTGCGCGCATTTTGAGTCAGATCCGCTAGGTAATTTGGCTTCATTCCAGAGATCAGATTTTGTGAGGGATGTGTATCAGACGACGGATCTCGCCCCAGCCAATGGCAACCGGCATGCCACCAGGGTGAATCAGCATTGGGCGCAAAATAGAGAGCGTAACGTGTCATAGGCCTATTGGATTGAGCGCGTTTCGCCACATAGCGCATGCTATGCTTCCAGCCGCACCCAATAATCAAAATCGATATGATACACACCATACGCAACGCCAGAATCGTGACGACCGATTCTGAATTTATCGGTAGCTTTTGCTATGAAGAGCAAATGATTACCGATGTGTCCTCCGGCAATACTGGATTAGCAGGCACTAATTGGGACGGGGATTTTCTACTACCAGGTCTGGTAGAAATTCATACTGACAACCTAGAAAAACATTTAATGCCGCGACCCAAGGTCAGTTGGCCGATCTTGCCCGCAATTGTTGCGCATGATGCGCAAATTGCCGCTTCTGGTATCACCACTGTATTGGATGCAATTGCTATCGGCGATATCGATACCGACAGCCTGCGCATGCAGACATTGCATGCCAGTATTCAGGGTTTGCAAACTGCAGCAAGCGCCGGTATTTTGCGCGCAGATCATTTTTTACATTTACGCCTTGAGCTAGCAGAACCAAAGCTGATCGAGATGTTCACGCCATTCCTGCAAGATCATCGCTTAAAACTCGTCTCGTTAATGGATCACACGCCAGGTCAAAGACAGTGGACGAATTTGCAACATTATCGTACCTATGTAACGGGCAAGCGTGGTTGGACCAACGAAAAAGTGGATGGTATGTTGGCACATTTACTAGAACGCCAGCAAACCCACGCTGCGGCTAACCGGAGGGAAGTCATCAGATTGTGCCGCGAGTTAGCAACGCCCATCCCTTTGGCTAGCCATGATGACACCACACTAGATCATGTCAACGAGGGCGTGCTCGAAGGCGTCAGCATGTCAGAGTTCCCCACCACTTTAGCCGCGGCACAAGCTGCCCGCGAGCATCAATTAGCCATCATCATGGGCGCGCCCAATGTCGTTCGCGGCGGCTCTCATTCGGGCAATGTATCAGCCAAAGACTTAGCCAAGGCTGATTTGCTAGACGTTTTGTCATCAGATTACGTTCCAGCCAGCTTATTACACGCCGCTTTTTTACTCCAAGAGTCGGGCATGACTCTACCAAAAGCAATTGCAACAGTAACAAGTAATCCCGCAAAAATCTTAGGCATGCATGATCGGGGAGCAATCACAAAAGGCTTACGTGCAGACTTTATTCGGGTGCGGATGTTCGAGAATTTTCCGGTGGTTGTCGGGGTTTGGAAGGCAGGGAAGCAGATTGTCTGAGCTTGAAAGCAACAATAAATTATTATTTTATAAATAAAAATAAACGCACTTACAAAAACTTACATTTATAAATTGCACTAATTTGGGTCAATTTAGTGCAATTATTTAATGCGATACATTACATTTCCACGTAGCAATGATTTATCTAATATAAGTATTAACAAAACGAATGAGATATAAAAGTCTGAAAATCATTTATCTTAAAAAATAAAATATTAATCCTCATCATTTTTCCAAATTTTTATTTAGATTTATTTGAAAAAATACTTTCAAAGTTATTTTATTTAAGAAAAAAATCAAGCTTTAGAGATTTTTTAAAATGCACAAAACCTAAGCAATCCAAAAAAACTTATCAAAATATTCAAAAAACTTCTTGTTGTTTTTTTGTGCTACTTAGCTAAGGGCGCATTGACAGTAATCTTCCAGAAATGGTTCCATGCAGTATCAAGATTTTTTGATACTTTTGGATACGTTAATTTACAAAGATCAAAAAACTTGGGGTTGTTTGCAAACCTAAACAAAAAATTTCTGTTTTTGATAGATAGTCGCCATACCTTTAGGGAGTTACACAATGATAAAAGAAAAAATTCTGTCTCGATCAGTACGCTTAATGTTTACTGGGGGATTGATTTTAGGAGCGCAACTTGCTGCAGCTCAAGATGTTGAGAAAGTACAAAAGGTTGAGGTAACAGGTACTCGTATTCCTACGATTAATGTTGATGGCCCAAGTCCAGTAACTGTACTAAGCGCAAAAGATATTAAAATTGACGGTGCAAGAAGTGTAGAAGATTTATTAAATAATCTTCCACAAGTGTTTGCTGACCAAGGTGGTGCCGTTTCTAACGGCGCAACTGGTACATCTACTGTGAGTTTGCGTGGCTTAGGTGCTGATCGCACTTTGGTGCTAGTAAATGGTCGTCGTTTGCCATCAGGTAGCGTTAACAGTACCGCAGCCGATCTGAATGAAGTACCAGCTGGCTTGATCAAGCGCGTTGACGTATTGACAGGTGGAGCTGGAGCTGTTTACGGCGCAGGTGCTGTAGCAGGTGTCGTTAACTTTATTCTCAAAGATAATTACGAAGGTGTTGAACTACAAGTAAACTCCAGTGGTAATAACCACAGCCAACATAATGATGTAGGTGCTGTGGTCAGTGGTCGTGGCTTTCCGGTACCAGGCAGCATTGGGTATGACGGCAAAGTTCAAGACGCTAGTATTTTAATGGGTAGTAACTTTGCCGATGGTAAAGGTAATGCGACCCTTTATTTCACTTATAAGAAAACGGATGCTCTATTGCAATCACAACGCGATTTTTCGTCTTGTGCACTAGGTTCTTCCGCGGCAGGATTTAGCTGCAGTGGCTCTGGCACACCAACGGGTGGTCGCGTCGGTTTGCAATCTGGAGGAGGCTCGTTCACTAACGCAGACGGAAATGGAACAGCGCGTAAGTATGTTTCAAAAACAGATGCGTACAATTTTGGACCGTTAAACTATTTACAACGTCCATCGGAAATTTATGGTTTCAATGCGCAAGCACATTTTGATATCAACGATCAAGTACGTGTGTACGAAGAATTTAACTTCCATACTTACAATACAGACGCGCAGGTCGCTCCCGGCGGTGTATTTTATGGACAGCAAGCAACTTTATCTTATGATAACCCTTTGCTTTCTAGTTCTTGGAAGTCCGCACTTGGTTTAAATAACCCTGGTGATACCGCTGCTGTGTTTGTTGGCAAGCGTAACGTGGAAGGTGGTCCTCGTATCAGTAGCATCACCGATACGTCATATCGTAACGTCTTAGGCGTTAAAGGTGATGTAGGCAATTGGCATTATGACGCTTTTGCACAAATCTCTCGTGTAAATCACCAGGAATCAGAAAATAATTATTTTTCTACTACTAGGATTGCTAACGCGTTAGATGTCGTAAATGTAAATGGTCAGGCAGTCTGTCGCTCTGTAGTAAATGGAAGCGATCCTACTTGTGTACCTTATAACATGTTTAAACTTGGTGGCGTAAACCAAGCTGCTCTTAATTATCTTCAAGTAACTGGTTTGAAAACAGGATATACGCAACAAACTGTTTTGGGCGCTAATATTGGCTCTGATTTATCAGCTTATGGTATTAAGTCTCCATGGTCATCAAGCGGCATTGGTGTTTCTTTTGGTACTGAACAGCGTGCAGAAAAACTCGTTTATACACCAGATCTCGAAAATTCTACTGGTGATTTAGCTGGTAGCGGCGGTCCGTCACCAGCAGTTGCTGGTAGCTACTCTGTTAAAGAAGCGTTTGGTGAAGTTCATATTCCTATCGCAGAAAAGCTTCCATTTATTGAATCCTTAGATTTGAGTACTAGTTATCGTTATTCAGACTACAGTACAAATAAAACTACGAACACCTACGGATTAGGTTTGGAGTGGTCACCAATTAAACAGCTGCGACTGCGTGGTAGTTATCAAGTGGCGGTTCGTGCTCCAACGATATTTGACTTATATAACCAGCAGGCAGTGGGTTTAAATGGCCCTTCAGATGATCCATGTAGCGGCACTACTCCATCAGCTAGCGCTGCTCAATGTGCGAAAACAGGAGTTACTGCAGCGCAATATGGTAACGTGACTAACAACTCGGCTAATCAGTATCAGTCTTTGACGGGTGGCAACCAAAATGTTAATCCTGAAAAAGCGAAAACTTACACATTAGGATTCGTAGTAGAGCCTGTTAAAAATCTGAGTATTACAGTTGATGCATTTAACATTAAGATCGACAATACTATAAGCACAGTTGATCCAACTACAGCATTAAATCAATGCTTGCAAACAGGTAACCCTGTCTTCTGTAATCTGGTTCATCGTGATAAGTTCGGCAGTCTTTGGTTGTCTACTGACGGGTACATTCTTGCCAATACAACAAATATTGGAAAAGTAACGACTTCTGGTATTGATGTCGGTGGTAGCTACAGCTTTAAACTGAACACTCTAGGTAGCTTAAACTTTGGTTTCAATGGAACTTATCTGAGCAAGCTGACGACTGAGAACGTGCCTGGTTTAGGTGCTTACGATTGCAAAGGGTATTTTGGTGCTACTTGTGGTACACCAAATCCAGAGTGGCGTCATAAGTTCCGTACCACTTGGGCAACACCATGGAAAGTGGAAGTTTCCGGAACTTGGCGTCACTTTAGCAGTGTAAATAACGATACGTTAAATCCAAGTCCTTTGTTGGCTGGTACAGTTAACCCAATTGAGGCTACTTTGGGCGCACGTGACTACTTCGATTTATATGCGGCGTATCCAATCACGAAAACAATCACTATCAGTGGTGGTATTAATAACTTGTTTGACAAGGATCCGCCAATTGCTTCAACTAACGCTACAGCAGCAGCAGGTTCGGCAAATGGTAATACTTATCCACAAGTCTATGATTCATACGGACGCAAGCTATTTATAAACTTGACTGCTAAATTCTGAGCCAGTTCTTTTTATAGGTGATGTGAGATAAAAAACGGCAAGCTTTAGTTTGCCGTTTTTTTATGTAAATAGATAAGGACGATTTGCTAAAGACCATAAGCCGGAAAAGTGAAACTAAATGGAAACAACTCGAGCAATCTTAAAAGAAATTGAAGTGTTGACTGCGCTAGCTAAGAATGCCATTCAAGCGGGTAATGAACAAGAAGCACTAAAGTTTTGGAGCGCAATTTTGCAAATGTCTCCTAATCATGTTCTGACATTAAGTGAGTTAGGAAAACATGCATTAAAAAGAGGCGAATTTAAATCAGCTTTAATTGCGTTTCAGAGGATCGTTTCCATAGATTCGAGCAACCTGCAGTCATGGATTAGCTTGGCAATTACTTATCGTCAATTAAAGGATGAAGCAGCTGAAGAGCGATCCATTCAGCAGGCACTAATTATTGATCCTAGCGATCTGCTAGCATTGATAATGCGTGCCGATTTACTCGATAGACAGGGCTTACATCACCAAGCTGTTGTGGCTCATGTAGCCGTAGCCAAAGTCGCTCCCCCAATGGAAAAATTACATCCAAGTCTTCACCCATCAGTTTTACATGCAACTAAGTATAAGGAAGACTACGATAAAAAATATGCACAATTTCTAGATGACTATTTGGCACCTTTTTATAAAGAATTTTCCGATGAAAAGCTTCATCGCTTTCGAGATTCTATTGACATCTTGGTTGGTCGCAAAAAAAGGTTTGATTCACAATCAGTTGGTTTTCATTACTCTAGCCTTGCTCCTATCGAATTTTTCGAGCGAGAGGAATTTCCTTGGCTTGTAAAAATTGAACAGGAAACAGATCAAATCCGCGATGAATTTTTACAAATATTACAGGCCGAAAAAGGTTTTACACCTTATCTTGAATATCCTCAAGGGTTACCATTGAACCAGTTTGCAGAATTAAATAATTCGCCAAATTGGAGTGCATTTCATTTATATAAAAACGGTCTATTAATAGAAGAAAATACAATGAAGTGCCCAAGAACTATGGAGTTGCTGTCAAATGTTCCGCAGCCTATTCAATTGGATAAAACACCGTCTGCAATGTTTTCTTTACTTAAACCATTTACAAAAATTCCACCACATACTGGTATTTCAAATGTACGGTTAGTTACCCATATCCCCCTGATTATTCCGAACGATTGTGGTTTTCGAGTTGGGAACCAAGTAAGATCTTGGGAGCCGGGGAAAGCATTAATATTTGACGATACAATTGAGCACGAGGCTTGGAATAATAGTAATAAGTTGCGAGTCGTACTTATATTCGACATTTGGCATCCGCATTTAAGTATCGCAGAGAGGGCGCTAATAACAGCAATGTCGCATGGTATAAAAGCATTCAAAAATTAAATAACTCATGCTTTCGTTGAAGTTGCCTAATTAACAGTTTCTCTGAGTTTTTGTTATTGACTTTTAAGAATCATATTTGCTTTTTACGTTTTATCTGTCACACGCTCGAGAGTAATGCTCGTCAGTCGTGCTGGCGACACATCGCTGGCGTATCATTCAAATTCAATATGCCGCCCTGTTTTCTTAAGTCCCATAGCATTTTACATGGGCATGAATCCTGCTTTTAGTGAAATTACATGGCATTTTGACGCTGCTCTCTAGCGCCGTTTTAACCCTTATCGAAAGGCAATATCGAATGGCTATCCGTGTCGCATTGCATCACAAAACCAGCTACCGTTATGACCGCCTGGTTGCTCTTTCTCCGCATGAGGTGCGCCTGCGTCCAGCGCCTCACGCACGTACGCCGATTTTGTCTTACTCACTAACCGTCGCGCCGGAACAGCATTTTATCAACTGGCAGCAAGACCCCTACGGTAATTACATTGGTCGTTTTGTTTTTCCTGAAAAATCGGATGTGCTGGAATTTACTGTCGATCTGGTTGCCGATATGACGGTGATTAATCCTTTTGACTTTTTTGTTGAGAAATACGCCGAGCATTTTCCTTTTAGCTATCCTGCGCAATTGAGTGCAGAACTTAGCCCTTATTTGCTGACCGAAAAACCGGGTGAATTGCAGACCAAATGGGTGGAGGACGCACGTACTGCGATTCTGAAAAAAGATTTGCTGACCAATGATTTTCTGGTCGCTATCAATCAGCGTTTGCAGGGCGATATCGGATATCTGCTCAGGCTGGAGCCGGGCGTACAGACGCCGGAAGAAACTTTAACCAATCGCTCCGGTTCTTGCCGTGACAGTGGCTGGTTATTGGTGCAAATTTTGCGTCAGATGGGTTTGGCGGCACGCTTTGTATCGGGCTATTTAATCCAGCTCACCGCTGATCAGGAAGCATTAGATGGCCCTAGCGGTACTACCGTTGACTTCACCGATTTGCATGCCTGGGCGGAAGTGTATATCCCGGGTGCCGGCTGGATTGGTTTAGATCCGACCTCCGGCATGCTGGCCAGTGAAGGGCATATTCCATTGGCGTGCACTGCGTTGCCCTCTTCTGCGGCACCAGTGACGGGCTTTACCGATAAGGCCGAAGTGACTTTCCACCATGAGATGACGATTACCCGCATCCATGAAGATCCGCGCGTGACCAAGCCGTATTCCGACGCCGACTGGAAGGCGATTGATCTGATCGGCCAGCAAGTCGATGCAGATTTAAAACGACAAGATGTACGACTGACGCAAGGTGGTGAGCCGACCTTTGTCTCTATCGACGATATGGATGGTGCTCAGTGGAATACGCTGGCGCATGGTGATAAAAAACGGGAATTGGCCGGCGAGCTGATGCACAGGTTGAAAAACCATTTTGCGCCTGGCGGCATGCTGCACTACGGTCAGGGAAAATGGTATCCGGGCGAACCTTTACCGCGCTGGGCTTTAAATATTTATTGGCGGATTGATGGTCAGCCGATGTGGCTGGACGCCAGCTTATTCTCGGATGAGAAAAAAGCCGATGGGTATACCAATGCCGAGGCATATCTGTTTATGACGGCGCTGGTTAAAGCGCTATCACTGCCAGAAGGTAGCCAGATTCCAGCCTATGAAGATGTGATGCAACAGGCGCAGCGCGAACAGGGTTTGCCCGTCAATTTAGATCCGCTGAAAGCTGATTTAAAAGCGCCAGAAGAACGTCGTCGCTTAGCGCGTTTGCTGGAGCACGGCCTTGGCGAGGTGGTTGGTTACGTCTTGCCGCTGAAGCCAAAAGACACAGACCCGAGCATCTCTTTGGGGGTTGCCTGGCGGACCTCGCCGTGGCCAATTAAGCGCGAACATTTATACCTGATCGATGGCGATTCTCCGATGGGTTTACGCCTGCCGCTGAGTGCATTGCCTTGGGTGCAGCCAGAAAAAGAAATCCATGAGTTTGATGTAGACCCGTTCGCCCCGCGCACGCCTTTGCCTTCTGCCAAAGACGACAAACTAGTGACCAGTAATAGTGCTACAAATGCCAGTGTTGCTGCCGACAAAACTAAGGCTGTCGCAGCAGTGACAACAATTGTTTCTTCAACTAAAACAGCCGCGAGCGGTACCAGCCCGGCACCGCTAACAGCCGCTATGGCTGCACACGCCGCAGTGGTTGCGGCGGCAACGTCGGCAGGAGCAACGCCGGCCGCCGTCGCTACTTTAATGGCGAAATCTCCTGCCACTTCTTCTGTACCCGCCAAACCAGTTTCGCCAGCGGCGAGCTTAAACAAATCTGTGATAGAACCGCGTGATGTCATCCACACCGCTTTGTGCGTGCAGGTACGTGACGGCCGTTTGCATATTTTTATGCCGCCGGTAAAGCGGATAGAAGATTATCTGGCCTTGGTCAATGTGGTCGAATACACCGCCGCCAAGCTGAAGTTAAAACTTTGGATTGAAGGTTATCCGCCGCCACGCGACCCTCGTATCAAATTACTCAGCGTGACGCCAGATCCGGGTGTGATTGAAGTCAATATTCATCCAGCCGCAAGCTGGAATGAGCTGGTCTACAACATGTCTACGCTGTACCAGGAAGCGCGTCTGACGCGTCTGGGTACAGAAAAATTTATGGTCGATGGTCGCCACACCGGCACTGGCGGTGGCAATCATGCCACGCTCGGCGGTGCCACCCCAGAAGACAGCCCGATGTTGCGTCGGCCAGATTTGTTGAAGAGTTTAATCACCTACTGGCAAAACCATCCCGCCTTGTCTTATTTATTTTCGGGCACGTTTATCGGTCCGACCAGTCAGGCGCCGCGGGTGGATGAGGCGCGTGACGATAACTTGTATGAGTTGGCAATCGCCTTCCAGCAAATGGATCAGGCGCTGCCGACCATGCATCCGGGCGATAAACCTTGGATGGTCGATCGCTTGCTGCGTAATTTGCTGGTGGATTTGACCGGGAATACGCATCGTTCAGAATTTTCTATCGACAAACTGTATTCACCCGATGGCCCTACCGGCCGTTTAGGCTTGGTCGAATTCCGCGCGTTTGAAATGCCGCCGCATGAGCGTATGAGCCTGCTGCAAATGCTGCTGCTGCGCGCACTGGTAGCACGTTTTTGGCGTCAGCCTTATCAAGCCAAGCTGGTTAATTGGGGAACGTCTTTGCATGATCGCTGGATGCTGCCGCATTTTGTGGCGCAGGACATCCGTGATGTCGTGAAGGATTTGCGCGCTTCCGGTTATGCGTTTGAAGAGCATTGGTTTGATCCGTTTATTGAATTCCGCTTCCCGCGGTTTGGTACCGTCGTGTACGAAGGTGTTGAGATGGAATTGCGTCAGGCAATTGAGCCGTGGAATGTGCTGGGTGAGGAAATGACCGGTGGCGGCACTGCGCGTTATGTGGATTCTTCCGTCGAACGGATGCAGCTATTAGTTCGCGGCTTAACGGCTGGGCGTCATACGATTGCTTGCAATGGACGTATGTTGCCGTTACATCCCACTGGCATACCCGGCGAATACGTTGCAGGTGTCCGCTTCCGCGCCTGGAGCCCTTGGTCGGCATTGCATCCCACAATCAAAATTCAGGCGCCGCTGACATTTGATCTGGTGGATACTTGGAGCGGCCGTGCGATTGGTGGCTGTACTTATCACGTGTCGCACCCCGGTGGTCGCAGCGAATCCAGTTCGCCGGTGAATGCCAATGCCGCAGAGGCACGCCGTTTTGCGCGTTTCTGGTCGCACGGGCATACGCCGGGACCGATGTTTGTCCACAAAGAAGATCTCAATCCTAGTTTCCCGATGACGCTGGATTTACGTTGGCAGGTATACTAAGGGCTCGCCAGAGCGCTGTCGGAGAAAGTAGAGCGAATCTACGTTCTCCGACTTGGCTGAATAGTGCAGGGAATAAACAAGATATCAGGGCGAACAACAACACAATATGTTTCTGCACTTGTTAATCTGGACTAGAGTTAAATTAAATACTGGTAGTAAGTATATTAAGTTGTCCATATATTCACTGGTCTATATGGTCATTTTGAATAAAATTGGGGGGAGTATATTGCTGCGTGCTAAATTTAGAGATGATTTTCTGCATCCACGGCACCTCAAATTTTGCTCCTCCTTATTCAAAAAAAGAGATCCGTTGTGGATTGTCGATGCTGGGTAAGGTTCGCCAAAATCAGCAAATAGGTAATCTAAGTAGCTAAGTAATTCAGTAATTAAGTAATTGAGCAATTTAGTAGTAAGGAAGTGCAGATCAATACCGTCTGCGCTTTATCTCTGAAAGAAATCATTAGTCTTATGTCGAGTCAACTGCTTGCGAACTATCCTGTAGCACAAGGTAGTTTTGATGAAATGCTGGATATCACCCACCAGCCGCGCGCGCATTGGCGGATTTTGCTGGATAGTTTATCGGCAGAGCCGCCCGATATGATGCGTCAGCGCATCGAAACAGTGCAGCGTCAGGTACGCGAAAACGGTGTCACTTACAACGTCTATGCCGATGCCAAAGGCATGCAACGCCCCTGGGATTTAAACGCACTTCCGCTGATACTGCCGCAAGACGAATGGGCAGGGATTGAGGCCGGAATTATCCAGCGCGCCACTTTACTCAACCGCATTTTGTTGGATGTGTACGGCGACCAAAAATTGCTCGCCCAAGGTTTATTGCCGCCAGCATTAATTCATGGCCATGCCGGATTTTTACGACCTTGCCATGGCATGCGTCACCGAGATGGCGTTGCTTTGCATTTTTATGCAGTGGATATTGCCCGCGCGCCAAATGGCCGCTGGTGGGTGGTGGGCGACCGCACCCAGGCGCCATCCGGTGCCGGTTATGCTTTAGAAAATCGTGCCGTGATGGCGCGGGTTTTCCCTGATTTGTTGCGGGACCTGAAAGTACAAAATCTGGCAGGATTTTTTAGTACCATGCGCGACAGTCTCGCCCACTGGGGACGCCAGTGCGCCGCCAATACGCCGAATGCTGCACCTCTGCGCGACAGCGAACCGCCACTGATTGTGCTGCTCACACCGGGTCCGTATAACGAAACTTATTATGAGCAAACCTATCTGGCGCGCTATCTTGGTTTGCCGCTGGTCGAAGGTAGCGACCTGACCGTGCGCAATGGCATGGTCTGGCTCAAAACTTTGTCTGGTATGCAGAGGGTGCACGTCATTATGCGCCGGGTCGATGATGATTTTTGCGACCCCTTAGAACTACGTACCGACTCTGCCTTAGGTGTGGCCGGACTCACGGAGGTCGCACGCCGTGGCAATGTGTTGATCGCCAATAGCTTGGGCTCTAACTTGCTGGAATCGGGTGCATTACTCGGCTTTTTGCCCTCGCTTTGTGAGCACTTATTAGGCGCGCCGCTCAAGATGCCATCGGTCGCCACTTGGTGGTGTGGTGAACCTGCTGCGCTGGAAGAAGCCATCACTAGACTCGACCAGTTGGTGATCAAACCGAGCTTCCCGCAGTTGCGTGAATTCCCTGTCTTTGGACAAGATCTGAAAGGCGAAGCGCGTACCGCATTTATCGCAAAAATGCGCGCCAATCCTAAAAATTATGTAGCACAAGAATTGGTACGGCTATCCCAAGCCCCAGTCTGGAAGCTAGGCACACCAGACAGCTTAAGCGCCAGCGCCGTCGGCTTGCGGGTCTATGCCTGCGCCACACCTAAAGGATATGTTGTCATGCCGGGTGGTTTGACCCGCGTGGCAACTGGCCCCGATGCGCGCGTGATTGCCATGCAGCGCGGTGGCAGTAGTAAAGACACCTGGGTGCAGGCCAATGCCCATATCGACACCCATCATTTATTAAAGCGCACTACCACTAGTCGTGATCTGATTCGTGACGATACACATTTATCCAGCCGCATGGCCGAGAACTTATTTTGGTTTGGTCGTAATGCAGAGCGTTGCGATAATGTGGCTCGTCTGACGCGTGTGTCGCTGAATTTTTTATTCAATATTTTGTTAGAAGATCGCGGTGCAGAATGGCCTGCGGTGAAAGCCTTGTGTGCATGGTTTCAACTGATTAATCTCAAGCCAGCTAAAGTCAAAGAAGTGCAGCCGGGAGTCACCTCCACAGTAGTTAACGCACTGAGCCAAACGCTGGCTCAAGACCAAGGAAAAAGTCAGGCACAAAGCCAATCTCAAGGTCAGGGTCAGTCGCAAAGCCAGGGCCAGTTTGTAAACCAAACGCAAACGCAAAACCAAACTCTGGCACCAAAACCCACCGCAGACATGGTGTTAACGGATGCCGAGATCGAAGCCGAAATGCTGCTCGGCGTGGTCTCGCCAAACGCGACTGGCTTGGCACGACAACAGCAACAGCTGTACGACATCGCCAGTAAATTGCGTGAGCGTTTATCCGTCGATAACTGGCGAGCACTCAATCGTATGGTGCAACGTGCTAGCACCGAAGGACGTGTTAACCGTACTGAGGGACGCGAAGGAAATGCCAGCACCGAAGCGCAGACACAACAAGGCCCACAGACCTTATCCCAAGCCGAAGTCATGAGCATACTGGATGACGCCGCAGCCACTTCTATGACCATGGTCGGCTTCGCCCTCGATGGTATGAACCGTGATTTGGGTTGGCGTTTTATGTCGGTTGGCCGGCGTCTGGAGCGACTACAATTTCAGACCATCGTTTTACAACGCGCCTTGGTGATGGATGTCAACGGCGATCTTGATTGGGTATTGGAATTATCAGACAGTACCGTCAGCTACAACGCCCGCTATCAGTCGCAACCAGAGTGGTTGCCTGTACTCGATTTGCTAGTTCTGGATGACAGCAATCCACGTTCTATTGTGTACCAGGTCGACGGCATTTTAAAAAGCCTCAGAAAATTAGCCGTCACATATGGTCCCTGCGGTGCAGAACAGTTTGCCCCCATCAGAGAAGAGCTAATCGCGTTGGTGCCAGAGACGGATTTGTATTGCGGTAACGCACATTTGATCGACCTCTTATATCGCATCAAAATCGCCAGCGAAGCCATATCAGAACAGGTCAGCGCACAATTTTTTAGTTATACCGGCGATCAGCAACCAAGATCCCAGACCGCATGAATACTTTAGTCGACAATAATAGTGCCCCAGTGCGCTACCGTGTAGTGCATGAGACCCGTTACACCTACCCAAGCCTGGTCACCTTATCTCAGCAGTTTTTGCACATGACGCCGCGGGATTTTGCGTACCAACAGACAGAGTTCCATCAGATCGTGATGGACCCAAGCGAAGACGACGGTGTCGATGGTGTTGATTATTTTGGTAACGGCACCCGTCACGTGACGATTACGGTGCCGCATAAAACCTTGCTGGTACACGCAGAATCTGTGGTTGCGCTCAGCCCGCGCCGCGATCTTAGTCAGATCAGAGGTACCATGGCGTGGGAGCATTTACGTGACATGATGCTGCAAGTCCGCAGCCCGGCAACCTTAGAAATTTGCCGCTATTTATATGCTTCGCCGCATATCAGCTGTGGCGATTTGTTGGCGCAATATGCGCGCGTCAGTTTTACCCCGGGAAGACCATTGCTGGATGCGGCAATGGATTTAACGCGGCGTATTTTTGACGATTTTGAGTTCGACGACCAAGCTACTGAGATCTCCACAACCTTAGAAGAATTGCTGGAATGGCGGCGTGGCGTATGCCAGGATTTTGCGCATTTAATGATCGGTTGTTTGCGCAGTCTGGGTTTGCCAGCCCGCTACATCAGTGGCTACATTCTCACCCACCCGCCTGCCGGACAAGCAAGACTGATCGGTGCCGATGCATCTCATGCCTGGGTATCTTTATTTTGCCCGGGACTGGGCTGGATTGATTTCGACCCTACCAACCACTGCCTGGTCCAGCGCGAACATATCACCCTGGGCTGGGGGCGGGATTTTAGCGATGTCACACCGATGCGCGGCCTGGTGCTGGGCGGTAACGGTCAAGAACTACAAGTCAATGTCACCGTCATACCGCTAAACGAAGAGTTTGCAGAAGCCTTGCCAGCGTAGAAAACGCTCATCATATTGCTCAGATTAAGCTAGGTATTTTATTATACTGGTAGTATGTATATATAGATTATCCAGTCAATTATTGGACAATCAGCATTATTTATAAAAAATAATGGGGAGTATATGTATTTTGTATCTTATGTGTTTGGCGAAAATGACGTTGAATCAAGTTGATTTAACTCCGCTGGCTGACATGCTGGATCAATACGATTGTTTTATCCAAAACCGCCAATGCCTTCGCAATGACCTGTGATGCTTGTTGGCCGTGATTGGCTGTCGCTTCCACAATCAACCTGGCGCTGGTGCACAGGCGCAAAGCACTGACGGGCAATCCAGCCCGTTGCCCGCACAAAACCGGTTGTCCAAGCTGGCATTGTAATGTCACTACTTTACTAAACTCTTCAAGAAATTCGCCACCAGGCACGTCGCCAAATCCCAAATCAGAACGCCCGCTCAAATCAGGTAGTAACAGTCGGTACACCTGCATCGTTTGTTCCCGACTCAATAGCGTTGGATGGTCGCGATGATCCGACGTTGCAGATGCACATAGCAAAAAAGGGAAAATAGTCTTGTATTGATCCCAACTTGTTTCACCATTCAACGCTTGTCTGTCCAATCGCGGTACTGGCACACTTTGCAGCTCCGGATGCTTCTCCAGATAGCCTGCAAATGCCGCTGAGAACTGTTCTAAAAATTGGACAATCGCTGTCTCAGGTACCGCCCGAAATGCGCGTAACTCCTCCAGCGCCGCCTCCCAGCGCAGCAATAATCCAAAGTTGGCCACATGTGCCAACGCATCTGCCGCCGCCCAATCCTGCGGCCAGTCTGCGCGACAAGAATAGGCACGCAAAGCAGGCGGCATGCTGATTCGGCGTAAGCTTTGTGCGATATCTGGTGGGATCATCAGCACACCAGAAAACGTGGGCCCGGTTAAAAATTTAGAGCCGGTCAATGCCACCATAAAATGATGTAACAAATAGCCATGCAAGCTCGCGTTCGATAATCTGAACTGGCAAGCATCCACTAATACCGTCACCGTATCAGGCAAGCGGTGGCTTAGTTGCTGTGCGCAGGCAATCGAGGGCGCTATCATTCCGGTTTTGGTGACATCAACCAAGGTCAATAAGACTTGTTGACCTCGCGTTGCGCCATGGTTGGCCAAGGACGCAACCTCGGCATCCACCTCGTCGATGGCTCTTGGTGTGCCGTCGGACAAGCGGATGGCCACCGTGACGACTTCAATCTGAGCTTCAGTTTCTACGACAGCATCGGTAACAGCATTAGCAATAATATTAGCGCCGACCGTGACCGATTCGCCCAAGGCAGAGCGGTTACTAAAGTGCCGACCCGCAACTGCCATCGGCACGCCGCTACCGGTTTCTTCCGCTTCCATCATGATTACGAGTAGCGATGCCGCTTTGCTGAGGTCTTCGCTTTTTTCTTTATTCTTTTCTTTATTCGTTTCTTTATTCTGCCGCGCTCGTTGGGCAACAAGCTGAGCTGCAATTAAATGTAGATCGGTACCCGAAGCGGCAAAGATTAAATCGGTACCGGATACTTTATCAAGCTCACATAAGTGATTTAATTCTTGGCGTACACAATCAAGTTCATGCTGGTAAATACTCTGTAGTGTTTCAATATCTATTGCTGCAAGCAGTCGTTGCCTTAAGCTATTTGCCGCTGCAAAAGCGTGGGTAGAAATAGTCGACGCAGTCGATGAGCCATACGCCAGCAGTGCATCATTGGGCGACGATTGGCAGCCATATTTGTTGGAACTACCATCCTCATCTTGCCCCACTGCGATTGCAATCCGCGCATCGCCGCCCTCCCGCAAAAGTTGCTCGGTTGGTGGCAACTTGGCAGGTGCAATAATCTGTTCAGCAACTGCTGCCAGATTCTTGGGTTTAATGGCAATAGATGGAATCATTCATTGGGCATTCATGATGGTCATGAACTTTGCTGGGGCGCAAGCGCCGCAGTTTTAGCAACCATAGACCGGAACGCGGTAAACAATTTTTGCATCTGCGGCTGTTTGTACGGATACAAATCAACCGGGTCCATCGAATGCACAATCATGTCGCTATCCACTTCAAAAATCAGTAACTGCCCGTCGCTAGTTTCTCCGCAATCAATGCCGACATAATCCAGACCTATGCGCTCGCTAATCGCTCTAAATGCAGCTTGATGACGCGGCACAAAATCAAACTGAAAACTGGCCATAAAGCGTTCTTCTTCCGCTCGTTTTTCCGGGCTGTCCGCCATACCTGCATTCAGATAATGGATCATCCAATGAGAAGAAATTCCCATGTGAGAAATAAATGGTTGACCATCAATCAGCATGATTCTGTATTTTCTAAAAAATCCATCCTCACTACGATAATCGACAAAACGAGCGATATAAAATTCATCGCTGAGCATACCCATCAGATAATCGGCGATGGCGCTAGGAGACGTAATTTTTTCTAAGCCCTGACCGGCATGCGATCCCACTGGACGCACAATAATGGGGAAATCACCATCGGGTAGCAGACTGGTGATGGTCAATTCTTCATTGGCGATCTTACGTAGAGTTTTGCGGTCTATTCGCACTGAGGTTGGCATCACAACGCCGTCTGCCGATTGTAATAAGGCACAGGCATTGTCGCGTCCTAGATGTGCAATCCGTCCGGGCATGTTCAGCACAGGTCGAGGCCAATCCTGGACGATATTTTCTAAGGCTTCTAACAGGGCGTGGTTATCATCCGACTCACCCAACGCGACAAACATCACATCATGCTCAGGCAAGGCGGGCAGGGCAGGGATACCATCGCCGACGTAGAGTAAATCCAGCGCGATATCGGCGTTTTCTAATAAAAATTCTAGCGGCGTATTCGCCATTAAATCACCTGCGGCCATCAGTGCCAGTAAACGGATTTTTGGAACAGCCGTAGTCGGCACAGAATACAGTTGCTGTATTTTTAGCGCCTCCATTTGGGTTGCTAATGCCGGTTCACTATGACCAATCAATAGCAGTAACGTCGCCAGGTCCATCATCACATTGCCGTCATTCGGATGCTTGGTTGCATACTCGATCAACTCCGCGCCAAAGGGTTTTAAATCCACGCCAGAAAACGCTAATCGCATTAGCGGTGCCAGACCGATAAATGTATGTTGGCTGTCCTCTTGTGGCGCCGGTGCGCCAGCTCCATTTGCTGCGTTGTCTGTGTCGGGAGTGGTCATAATTTTTCGCTGATCTGATTCAAAATTAGAGAGTATTTAGTGGTATTAATTCGCGTTAGATGCTGCAAGTGAGTTACCAAACCGTATCGCTGCTGTGATGAGTGCATCGACATCTATTTCACGAGTGCGATGATTAACAATCGCTGCGCGGATGGCCAGTTGGCCGTTGATGATGGTGGTGGAAGGCGCTGCAATGCCGGACTCCTGGATGGCGACGACAATCTTCGCATTAATCTGGTCAATATTGTTTTTGTCGATATTGCTTCCGTCTGCCACATGGAGATCAAGCTCAGTGCCACGGTAGCGAAAACAAACAATATTCAACGACACCGGAGCTAGCAGTTCTAGCGCCGGGTTGGCTGCTATCTGCTGCCGCATATACTGCGCTAATTTACAGGTGGTAGAAATCACCTGGCCTAGTCGTTCCGCGCCATACACTTGAATCGTGAACCAGGTTTTAAGTGCTCTGAATCCACGTGATAAATCAGGACCAAAATCACAAGGCCAGGGCGAACCTGCCGCCATGCCTTTGGCTTCGCGTCGCAAATAACTGGCTGGCGTGGCGAAGGTATCGTAGTGCGCTGCACCGTCACGCACCAGAATAAAACCGGCGTCATACGGCACTTGCCCCCATTTGTGAAAATCAAATGCGATCGAATCGGCGCGCTGTATTCCCACCAATTGCGGAGCAATATCGGGGGCCAACATCGCCAGCGCACCATAGGCACCATCGACGTGGAACCAAAGATTTTCGCTTTGTGCGAGATCGGCCAGTGCCGCTAAATCATCCACCGCGCCAACATCTACGGTACCTGCAGTACCAGCAATAAAAAACGGAGTTAATCCGGCCTGGCGATCAGCTACAATGGCGGTTTTTAGCGCAGCAACATCACATTGAAAATCGGCATTCATCGGTATTTGTCGCAAAGCGTTCATGCCAAGACCAGACAAATCCATAGCTTGCGCGATGCAACCATGCGCCCCGGCAGAGGTGTAGGCAACCAGACGCTTAGTGCTTGCAGAAATGCCGGTATGGCGAATTTCCGTGCCCAGTACACCAGTTCTGGCGACGAGCACCGCAATCAAATTTGCCATTGAGGTACCAGTGACAAATAAGCCGCTGGCGGTATCTGGGAAGCTAAATAATTCGCGCATCCACTGGACAACCTGGCGTTCTACTTCCAGCGGTATCTGGTCGCGGCCACCGAGATTGGCGTTGAGTCCGGCGGCTAGCATTTCTGCCACCGTGCCGACCGGTGTGCCACCACCATGTACCCAACCCATAAAGCCGGGATGCGTATTGCCCACCGCATAGGGCAGTACATTTTGCATAAACGTTTGGTGTACATCGGTCAGTTCGCTGCCGTGCACTGGCAAGTTTTGCCGAAACTGCTCACGCGTCTTTGCCGGAATTGGCTGCCAGACCGGGCGATCGCGGATGTGCTCTGCATAACCCAAAATATCGTCCAGCATGCGGTGCGCTTGCGAACGGAATTCTTGCCACGCAAGCGGATCAGCAGGGTCAAGCGAATCGGGTAGATCAAGCGAATCTGCAGACATCTTTTGCATGCTTTTTCTCAGTTGTGAGGTCGGAACTTAGTTTTAACCCAGATTTTCCATTAGGCTGTTACCACTTCGCAAAAACTTAGACGGCATGCGCTATTTCAATGGAAATCTGGATTTAATTATCAATCAAAATAGAAAAGTCCAAGCAAAGAATAAGTGCTTTTTCTAAGCTCAAATCAAAAATCAACAGAAAATACGGCAGAAGAGGATGGTGAGGGAGTTGTTGCTAGGTGCAAATTAGCTTTTGAACCAGCCTGTGCGTGGCAGACTGTTTAGTGTTGTCGGTTTTGTGTTGTAGGTTTAGCCGACAAGGTTTGGGCTGGCGTTGGTGCTAGCGTTGATCCTAGCTAGCGTTTGTGAGGGGGCGGATGTTTAGCACTGGTTTACGCTTTATCGTTGATTAAGAGTCCCTGCAATTTAGCCAAATCTTTTGCCACCGCCAATACTTCCACTGACGGAATTTGTCGTAACACCGTGTTGGTCTGAGAATCAACGATTTTGATGACGACTTTTCCAGAGTCATTATCAATACTGAAATTGACACTATTATCAGAGTTGATAAAGTTATTAATCGCATCAACCGATTTTTTCAGCTCCGCGCTGCTGACCGGCGCGGTGGAGGCGGCTTGATTGTTGGTGCTACTGGTCGCGGCGACAGTCGTGGCATTTGCAGATTTTGCAGCAGGCGCAACGGTTTGTAGCACTGGCACTGGCACAGGCGCACTGGAGACGGCGTTGCTGCTACCTGTTATTTGACTGATACTCATATCATTTCCAATACTAAATAAATACTACAAACCTGATTTGTGCCGCTGTATGCGCCACTTCATTTGCTACATTAACGCAACTTCGTCCCTACAAAACGCAATTTTCTAGCTTAGGGCGGAATAAGGGATTACTAGGTTTATCGGTCGGTTTTCTGAAAAGTTGAGCTTATTTTTAGGTCTAAGCAAAATATTGTCTACTCAGCGATGCCGTGCAGAATCTAGCGTGCTAGTTTTCGGGTTTGCAATCTGATTTTGTGATTTTACAAATCGATTCCCATGCTGATATCGGTTGATATGAATATACTCCCCATAATTTTTTAAAAAATTGGCTTATATGCGAGTAAATGTATGGACAACTTAAATATACGTAAGGGGAGTATTAATTTAGGGAGGAGTTCGAGTAGTATTTCTGGTGTAATCACCAGCGTAAAGCAGCGTTACGGAAACGCTGCAGTAGCAGAATAGAGGCGCATGCACTTTTGTCATGTTTGCTGACATTTGCTCATACTGATTGACCATCTGATCGGCTAAATCTATTTAAATCAATTCAAACCAATTCAAGCCATACTCCCTCATCCACACAAACTCAGCCCCGCCGCTCTCACAAAAGAGTAAACTACGCCTCATATGGCTGCGCATTCGCGGAGCTAGCCCTGATAAGAACTGAGAGCACTATGTCCGATACCCCAATCCCCTTATTTTCTGATTTGCATCTAAGCGAACCGCTGTTACGCGCTTTAAAAGATGTCGGTTACGAATCCCCATCACCGATCCAGGCTGCGACGATTCCGCCGCTGCTGGCAAATCGTGACGTATTGGGTCAGGCGCAGACGGGTACCGGTAAAACCGCTGCGTTTGCGCTGCCGATTTTGTCGCGCATTGATTTCAAGCAAACGACGCCACAAGCTTTGGTGCTGGCACCGACCCGCGAATTGGCGATTCAGGTGGCAGAAGCCTTCCAGCGTTATGCCACGCATATTCCGGGTTTTCATGTATTACCAATTTACGGCGGCCAGAGCTATGGCCCGCAATTATCGGCATTACGTCGTGGCGTGCATGTGGTGGTTGGCACACCTGGTCGTGTGATTGATCATCTGGACAAGGGTTCGCTGGATTTATCCAAGCTTAAAACTTTGGTATTGGATGAGGCCGATGAGATGTTACGCATGGGTTTTATTGATGATGTAGAGCGTATTTTGCAAGAGACACCAGAAACTCGTCAGACGGCCTTGTTCTCCGCCACGATGCCATCCGCGATTAAGCGCATTGCCCAGACCTATCTGGACAATCCGGCAGAGATTACCGTCGCTGCCAAAACCGGTACCGCCGACAATATCCGCCAGCGTTATTGGCTGGTTAGCGGCATGCACAAGCTGGATGCCTTGACCCGTATTTTGGAGGCAGAAACCTTTGACGGCATGATCATTTTTTCGCGTACTAAATTGGGTACGGAAGAATTGGCAAGCAAGCTGGAAGCAAGAGGCTTCTCGGTTGCCGCAATCAACGGTGACGTACAGCAGCAGCAGCGTGAACGCACGATTCAACAACTCAAAGACGGCAAGATCGATATCCTGGTCGCCACCGACGTTGCCGCCCGTGGTCTGGACGTAGAGCGTATCAGCCATGTGATTAATTACGACGTACCACATGATCCGGAAAGCTATACCCATCGTATTGGTCGTACCGGTCGCGCAGGCCGCAGCGGTGAGGCAATTTTGTTCATCACCCCACGTGAAAAAGGTTTATTGAAATCGATAGAGCGTTCTACCCGCCAGTTAATTTCACCATTAGAGTTGCCGACTATCCAGGCGGTGAATGATGTGCGGATTGCTCGTTTTAAAGAACAAATCAGTCTGACTCTGGCCTCCGGCGATTTGGCTTTATTCCAATCCGTGATTGAAGACTACGAGCGTGAAAATAATGTACCCGCGATAGAAATTGCAGCAGCTCTGGCAAAAATGGCTCGTGGTAACGAACCGCTTTTACTCGATAAGAATAAGCGTCCCGCCAGCGACGATACCTGGAACAACGAGCGTGCAAGCCGTACCAATCAATTTGAGCGTAATGACCGGGGTGACCGTAGCGATCGCTCTGATAGAGGCGATAGAGGTGACCGGGGTGACCGCAACGACAGAGCCGCACGCCCAAGTTTCGCGCCAAGAGAACGTGTAGAACGTCCGGCCGATGCTGGTATGAAAACCTTCCGTATCGAGGTCGGCCATGCGCATGGCGTAAAGCCCGGCAATATCGTCGGTGCGATTGCCAATGAAGCGAATATCGATTCTAAACATATCGGTCGTATCGAAATCTATGACGATTACAGTGTCTTGGATTTGCCAGAAGATTTGCCGAAAGATTTGTTAGATCATTTAAAATCGGTTCGCGTCGCAGGTCAGCAATTACGCATCAGTGCTGATCGCGGCATTGGCGGTAATAGTGGCAACAGCACAAATGCAGCATACGAAAAACCAGCGTATGAAAAGCCAACGCATGAAAAACTAACTAAGCCACGCGCAACACCCGACAGCAAACTCACTGCTGCCGTCGAGCGCGCAGCCTATGCCGATAAGAAAGAAGAGAATCTTGCCGAGCGTTTTGGTGATGCCGCAGATCGTCCAGCCAAATCCAAAAAAGATCGTCCGGCCAAAGTGCAATTACCCGTGCAAAGCTACCGGATTGAAGTCGGTCGTGAGCATGCCGTCACACCAAGCAATATTGTCGGCGCCATCGCCAATGAATCTGGGGTAGAAGCCAAGCTGATTGGCCGCATCGATATTTTTGACAGTTACAGCCTGATCGATTTACCACAAGGCATGCCGAAAGAAATCTTAAAGCATCTGAAAACCGTGTGGGTCGCAGGCAAGCAGTTAGACATCAGCGAAGCAAGCGGTGACAGACCGGAGACTTTTCCAAAACCGGCAGCGAAGAAAACTGCTTATGCGGCAGACAAGCCTGAATCTAAGTCTGCCTTTAAGTCAGCAAGTGCAGCTCCTAGACGCGCAGCAGATGGCGGCAAAGCACCGTCAAAATCGCCTTCAAAGTCACCACGCAAGCCAGGCAAATTTGCCTGATCCTTGTTCAAACTTAGTTGCAACAGCTTAGCGACAACGCTACTGAGTTTGAATTCGATAAAAATAAAGGGCTACGATTTTTCGTAGCCCTTTATTTTTTCATAGCTTGTCACGAATATTTATTTTTGTACGACCAATGGCAAATCCAGATAAAAAGTTGAGCCTTCTCCCAGCTTGCTCTTGACGGTAAGTTGTCCTTGTAAAATCGATGTGACGATGTTGTAGCAAATATTTAATCCCAAACCGCTACCGCCTTGCCCAAGCTTGGTGGTGAAAAACGGATCAAAAATCCGCTTCAAATTCTCTTCCGCTATACCGACACCATTATCAGAAAAATGGATTAAAACCCGATGCGGATCTGGTTGTGATGTTGCCAGACGCATGATGCCAGGCTTGCCATGATCAAAGCCGTGCAAAATAGAATTTTCAATTAAGTTCGTAATCACCTGACCTATAGAACCCGGATAACTATCCATCCGTATCATCAGCGGTACGTCCGACAATATGGTGTGACCAGCGTGGCCGATACGAATATTTAAGGTCGCAATAATATCGTGTAATACCTGATGTAATTCAAACGGACGACGTTGCTCTGAGGTGCGGTCAACGGCGACTTGCTTAAAACTGCTGACCAAGGTAGCGGCACTGCTCAGACCGCGCATCATGATCTCTGAAGAGGTTTTGGCATCTTCACAAAACGCCACTAAATCTGAGCGGCGCAAATTTTGCTGATTGAGTTTACTGAGTAAATCAGTCGTGTTGTCTTGCAAGGTGCTGGCCACCAGCAGGCAATTGCCAATCGGGGTATTTAACTCATGCGCTACACCTGCCACCAAGGCACCTAGCGCGGCTAATTTTTCTTGTGCCACTAAGTGTTCTTGGGTCTGGGTCAGGCGCCGGTACGCATCTGCATTGGCAAGCGCAATCGCGCCATAAGCACAGAGGGTACGAAAGATCATGCGCTCTCTTTCGCCATACGCATGTTGTCTGGAGGACTGTATGGTCATCACGCCGAGTACCTTATCCGCACTCATCAACGGGGCAAATAATGTGCTTAATACCGGTTCGGTGCCAGGGAGTAAACCTGGATTGTCTTCGTCGGGCGATATCTCAACCAGAATCTCGCTACGTTCTTTGATACAGCGTGCAGAGTGCGAAATTTCGCTCGACATCAATACCGTATCATGCGCAATCGGCTCACCGTTTTCTACACCAAAGGCGGAGGTCATACTTTGCTGATCGGCGTCCATAATATAGATGACAAACGCGGTGACATGCAGCAGGCCGTGGACGTGACGGTTGAGCGCCTGGAAGACCGCATTGGCGTCTAAACTACCGGTGATCTCTTGACCGACCATCCCCAGGCGCTCCAGAATTTTGCTGGATTGTCGCAGCACTTCGGCGCGCTCTGCCTCAGCATCTGCCAACTGTCGCAAGTGTTCGCTTTCAGCGCGCATGCGCTCAGTCTGGTGACTAAGTTGCATGGCGGTCGCACGGTTACTGGCTTCTTGATTATGAATTTTTTCGCGCGCGGCGATAGCCAGTCTGCCAAGCCCAAATGCATCTTCAAAATTACCAATTTCTGCCTGGGCGTCCGCTACTTCTTCTAGCAGTTCACCAGAAATAGTGTAGCCAGTGATATTGCTGGCAATATCTAATGCGCGCTTTAAATAATGCAGTGCTGCGCTGGCCTCTTGCATGTCAGGCGGTGGCGGCAAGTGATGCCGCATATGAATCGCGGCCAATACCCGCAATACGTCTATCCGGCGATAACTGTCCTGGCTATGCCGCGCCAGTAAGAGTGCCTGCTCGGCAATCGCCAGCGCATCGGCGGGCTGACCCAGCATCGACAAGGCATGCGCTTGCCCGCGCCGTGCACCGATTCTAAAATCAAACTGATCACGGACATCAGCTTTTTCTTGCAGCAAGCGAAAACTGTCCAGCGCCTGTTGATAGTCCCCCAAATCCAGCGATAAATCACTCAGGTAGCGTAGCGCCATCATGTACATGCGCGACTCTGACATCGGTGCCAGGATCGCGATGGTATCGCTTAACAATTCTTTGGCTGCCTCCAGACGACCCAGACGCCGCATGGTTTCTGCCATTTGCATCAGGCAACTGCCAACGCTGCCCGGCCAGTTAGTCGGCATCGCCAGATCGTGTCCGATCTGCATCCACTGTAATGCGGCTTGATGGTCGTTCAGGCTGTTGAAAGCATCGCCGATATTCGTCGTTAAGATGACTGCACGACGGATTTGGCCAGTTTGTAGCGCGTTCCCATAGGCTTGGATGCCGTAAGTGATCGCTTGCCCGAAATCGCTAGACAACGCTGCGGTTATACTCAAAAAATCACAGGCACAGCCGACAATATTCTGACGCGTATCCAGCATTGCTGACTGAAACCTGTCACCCCAGCGCTCCTGCGCTAGAGTCAAGTTGCTTAAGGCGGTTTGCGTCGCAAGAAAAGACTGCGCCATCACCTCGCGCTCAGCATCGTTGGCGGCCAATGCAGCGATTGTCGCCAGCTCCAGTTCAGCGACTAATAGCGTTCTGTCACCCCGCGCCAGCGCGATTGAGGCGAGCAGGTAATGCACATCACAGCAGCCTTTTTTTCCATCGTCGTTGTCAATAGCTAAAAATATCCGGAAGGCATCAGCGACTATTTGCTCAGCTTCTGTAAACTTGGCCATCAACCATTTGGCCTCCGCTCGCACTAAGAGCAAACGTGCCCGTAAGCGTGCTAACTCGCGGCGATCAATATCCCCTGAAGAAAAAGTGACCAGCAGTTGGTCGGCCTGATCTGCCAGTTGCAGTGAATAGTTAGTATCGCGCTGGCGAAATTGCCAAGCTAATGCCACCAACATCGTCAAGCGTTGGCTGCCATTTAGAAGTGGGAGTTGTTCCTCCCAATGAGTAACATCCTCATTGGGAACAAACATATCCATGGCGATATAACTATACAAATTAGTAACCTAGAAATTGGGATAAACGATATGAGGCAAAAGACTAAAGCACGAGGCTTTTTTTGCAATAGCACTTAATAGTACAGCGATTGGTAAGCTTTGCTCAAGCCAGATGGTGATGAACTGAGTGATGAACTGAGTGATGAATTAAGTGATCGATCGAGTGATCGCGTTAAAAACCCTGAAACTAGCGTTGACGCGAATTAAGCAATCTATTGATTGGATTAAGTCAGACATGAATAGACCAAAGTAGACCCGAATAGACCCAAATAGACCAACTAATTGGCAGCAGAGAGCAACCTAGAACAACGCAAAGTAAAAAAAATGCGCCTTCGTTTTAGCAAAAAATCGAAGGCGCAATCTTGGTGTAGACCTAATATTAAATATACTCCCTGAGACCTTTGCATGACAGCCTTAATCAGAGCCGTTTCAGCAAAGGTTGAATTTTTAAAAAATAAAATGATGCTTTTTTAGTGATTTTGTCTTCA
>NZ_JBEONP010000036.1:0-51559 GCF_040544435.1 Undibacterium sp. GrIS 1.2 | reverse complement strand
GAAAATTAAGCCAGCTCTCCTGAATCACACCTTTGAACGAAAATCGATAAAAATCACGAAATCTGCTCGCTATCTGGGGTTTATGGAGGGCTTACAACCAACCGAATTATGATATGGCACTGTATTGCGGACGTTCCAACCAATATAGTACAAATACTTTCTCCCCTCAAAATTTACCAGGGAAGATGGCATTACTCCGCAATCGTCAAAAGTACCAAGATCGCCTAACTCCAGAACGGGACTCTGCTGCACATCAACGATACGTTTTAGATTGTCACGATCCAGTGTCAGTCGTCCGATCAAACTTCTGTTTAACTGATCACGGCTACTAAAAAAAATATCAATACCCCGGTCACACATGGCATCAACAGTTGGCATTTGTGTATAGCCTTTTGCCCACGAAACTTGATCATCAAGACAATAGATCAAACCATGTTTTTCCCATTTGAATGGTTTCATCATCACTCTTAGAATTTAATTCTGGTACTGGGAATATTTTGCTTTACGGCAGGATTGCCTTTATAAACGCTCCATTCTTCGGTATCAGCCGTAATTGCGGATGCCATTGCAATAAAACTACCTTGTGCGATATGGATGCCATCCCTAATAGTTGAGTTGACGCCAAAAAAACTAAAGGAATCGATCTTGCAATGTCCAGAAATAACGACGTGCGATGTCACCGTCACATGATCAGCGATCACACCGTGATGACCTATGTGATTACCACTCCACAGGACAACATTGTTTCCTATCGTAGTAAATGGTTGAATCGTATTATCTTCAAGAATGAAACAATTCTCTCCAATAGGGTTGTCAAACATCGTCAACTTCGTGCTGACATAGCTTATACATTGGTACGCTTTTTTCTTTATCGCCTCGTAGACTGCTTGTCGATCAGCGTTCATATGTTTAGGTGACATGGGCGCAAAGAACATAAATTCTTCAGGCGGAAAAATATTATCTACGTCTTCAAATGCAACGACGGGTAAACCTCTAAATTTTTTATCCTCAGGTAGAAATTCTCGGTTAACGCTAAAGGCGACGACTTCATGAGTAGAATCGTTTTTCAAATAGAAGTGAGCAAGCTCAGCAAAATCCTTTATCCCAAATATAATGACTTTAGCCATAACAAGACTCCTTATAAACGTAGACTGTATATTCATACAATCCATAGTCGTTACGTATAACGAAATGACGATTTAATTCACGCGTAAGAAAAGTACCGACTAAATCTAAAGGCAAATGAAACAAATCATCACGCTCCCAATCTACAAACGTCGACATCACGTTAAAAGCAATTCCAACCCGTGCTTTTGAAAAAACAATACGGATAAGTTGTTTGAAATAATCAAACATCTCATCAAAATCAAGTCCCCTCTTTTCAGTAAACACCCCATTCATTACGATGAAATCAAAACCAGGCAATTGATCAGCTTGCTGTATCACATCAAGGCAATAATAAGTATTTTCGGGATATTTTTTTTGGGAAAAATCACAAAATATTTGTGATGCATCCAGACCAGCATAAGTAATCGATGGAAAAGTCTTTTTTAAAATCGGATAAAGGTGAGAAGCACCACAGCCAAAATCCAATAAGCTCATACCATCCAAAGGATTTCTGAGTACATCCAGCATCACAGAATAACGCTTGGCAGCATCAAGTTCGTTCGGCCAATCAACTCCAAGATGCGTGTCGCCATGACGCTCAAAGCATTCTTCATAATGACGAATAATCGAATTATATTTTGCTTGGCTCAACACAACTCCTTCTCTGCGAGCAATGCAGTTAATTCCTTACTACTGTTGAACATACACACATCAACAATGGATAAAAATGGTAAGTGCTTAGATTGAAATTGTTTGTATTCGATCTCTCTCATTTTTAAAAAATGCAGACAAAGCTCATGTTTAGCGAATGACTCTTTTGAATAAAGATCAACGCCACCAATAGGATTAACATAGTTCTGGCTCTGTTCCTTTTGGCAGATATCAATAATTCTATCTTGCGCTCTCAAATGATTATTCCCATATTTTCTTGAGCTGGAAATAATTTCAACTGAGATACCAAGATAATCGACAAATTTACCTAGACTATGAAGTAGAAATTTATCCAGAGAACTCTCGTTATAGCCAAAAATCTCTTCAATCAAAGACATTACAGAACGAAAATATGGGGCACGCGAATAAGACTGAGTAATTGTTTTTAAGGTCTTTTCACGCCATTTAGATTCATCAAAAATAGATAACTCACAAATTAATTTGTTCTGACTATTTCCGATAAGTGGTATTGATATCGTGTGCGCCTCGCCATTAACCAGAATACGATTACGATTGACCCAACCGCGGTTAATCATGTTGACATCATCAAGGATTACAAATCTATCTACCGAGGCTAGCAGTTGAAAATAGCCAAGGTACGGAAAAAAGTAAGGCTGCATGATGGCAATTGTTGTCATTATTCAGCGATCAAATCAATCACAAAATCTTGTTGTTCAATAGTCAGCGAAGGGAAAATCGGCAAACAAAGTACCTGCTGAGATGCTTTTCTAGCGACAGGCAAATTAGCTGGGGCCGCAGATGGCAAACCCCGATACATAGGAAAATCGCTAATTAAAGGATAGAAATATCGTCTGGCATAAATATTATGATCACGAAGCTTTTGAAACAACGCGTCGCGTGACATTGGGTAGTCTTGCTCGATTAAGATAGGGTAATAGGCAAAATTTGCGGCGTGCTCGCCGGTAAAGGACAATGATCTGATTCCTTTTACATTTGCTAACTTGCGACGGTAAATCGAATCGATTTCCTTACGTTTTTCTAACGCGGCATCAATCCCTTTTAATTGCAATAAACCAAATGCGGCATTGACCTCACTCATCTTGCCATTAATACCTGGGGCGACAACCGTAACTTCGTCAACAAAGCCAAAGTTTTTTAAATGATCAATATGTAATTTCGCTTTTGCCGTAGGTGAAATGATTGCTCCGCCCTCAAAGGTATTAAAGACCTTCGTTGCGTGGAAACTTAAAACAGATAAATCACCGTAATTCAAAATGCTTCCATGTTTAGATTTAACGCCAAAGGCATGGGCAGCGTCATAGATTAATTTCAGTCCATAGTTGTCTGCAATTTTTTCAATTCGCTCGACATCACATGGATGTCCATAACAATGGACTGGCATGATCGCCGTAGTTTGCGGAGTAATTGCGGCTTCAATCTTATCTGGATCCATGTTTAAGGAAATAGGATCAACATCCACAAAGACCGGCTTGATACCGTTCCACAATAGTGAATGAGAAGTCGCTACAAATGAATACGGCGTTGTAATCACTTCGCCAGTGATGCGCAACGCCTGGAGCGCAGTCACCAAAGCGATCGTCCCGTTGGTAAACAAAGAGATATGCTGGACGCCGAGGTACTTGCATAACTCTTCCTCTAGCTGCTGATGGAAAGGACCGTTATTTGTCAGCCATTTATTTTTCCAGATTTGCTCCAGGTAAGGAATAAACTCTTCCAATGGCGGCAGCACTGGCTGGGTGACATAAATTGGCTCATCAGGAATTTTATTGATCATTTTATGCCCACTTAAAATAAATGTGACAAAAGCCATGTTGAATAAAGTGTCTCATCAATCAGCCTGCTTTTTCTTATCATCTAATTCTGCGAGATCAAAAGAACAGGCTGGCAAGTTGTTACACCAACGTTCCCACATATACCTGAAAGCGCGATATACAGAATCAGTAAGTAGCTCTGGATGACACTTGATTGAGTTTTCAGACCTAGTGCGAAGCGTGGATCGGATGGTAGAGAGTAAATCGAGATTCGCACACCAGAACAATCCCTTATGAATAAACTCTTCCTCACTGGTCGCAAGAAAATCATCTAAACCTACCTGCCCCATAATGCCTGCGGCAGATCGTGACGGTACGGTGTCACCGATCAAAGATAAGGTTGGCACTCCCATCCAAAGTCCATGATGCGTTGTCGTACCGCCGTTGTAGGGAAAGGTATCAAGACACATATCAATACGATGATACAAGTTGAGATAATCAGTCATATTTGAACGGCCGTAAAAACTAATCCTGTCTGACGATATCCCGTGGGCGGCAAACTTATCTGTAATCGCACTTGGATTCAGCGTCTGAGGCATAGAGCCTAATAAAATCTTTGATGTCGGTAATCGAGCCATTAGCTTCGACCAAAGTGCAATCGTCGCATCATTGATTTTCCCAATCCGGTTAAAACTTCCAAACACAATATAGCCTTTTTCAATTGCCGGAAGTGGAGCGACATCGGATGCAACAGTACTAGGGTTAAATGGCGCACTGCATGGAATGTTGGCAATTTTCTCTGAAAATAAAGAATCAAATTGCCCATTAGGCAATAAGTAATGATCCCCAATAAAATAATCCATTGCTGACAAACCTGTGGTGCCAGGATAGCCAATCCAGGTAACTTGAATTGGTGCAGGCTTTCTGGCGAACAGTGTCAGGCGATTCATCGACGTATGCCCAGAGAGGTCGACCAAAATATCAATTTTATGCTCTAAGATTTGTTTAAAAACCTCATCATCATTTTTTGACTGTATGACTTCCCAGCTAGAAAAATACGACTTCAAGCGAGCGGTATCTTGATCTTCTTCTTGATTGTTATAGTAAGCATATAGCTCGACAAGGTCATACTTGCACAAATGTTTTAGTATGGGCTCAATAAATGTGGCTACTGCGTGGTTATAAAAGTCGCCAGAGACAACGCCTATTCGCAAGCAGCGATCACTGGTCTTATCATTGGTATGGACGGGCCAATGAGAGATTAGAGCTGATTCAAACCGTTTTGCAAAAAGTAAATGTTCTTGAAACAATTCTTTTGCGGTAAGAGTACCCGCCTCACTCAATAAAAATAATAGGGCTGTATTGGCACCATGGTCTTTGGGATCAAGCTCAATGGCTCTACGAAGTAGTCGTTCAGAATCCGCTATTGGTTCAGCAAGAAAGTTACCAAGAATGCCCAAGCTACGGTATGCGACGCTAATCAAGGGATCAAAATGCAAGGCTTTATTAAAACTGGCCTTAGCCTCGATATATTGGCGTTTTTCTACATACACCGTACCTAGATTGTTATAGGCAGATGCAAAATCTGGCCTCAACTCGACAGCCTTTTGCAGATGCAACAGAGCCAAATCTAATTCTTTCAATAGAAATAGAATGCCTCCCAGACAATTGTGCGCATCCGCCATATCAGGCGCAAGTGATGCTGCAAGGATCGCCTCAGCTTTTGCTTCTGGCAAACGCGCCCTCTGTTTGAGTACGTTTGCTAAATTAAGATGAGCTAAAGCAAACTCTGGCTTATATCGAATCAAGTCTCGAAAACAAGACTCAGCTTCCTCAAATTTGGATAGGGCTGCGAGCAGATTGCCTAAATTATTGTAAGCCTCCAGCATCTCAGGATTTAGCTGGATCGCTTGCTTATAGTGCTGCTCAGCAGAAGAGAAATTCTTCATTTGCGTGTAAGCGAGTGCCAGATTGAAATGCGCAATTGGATCATCAGGCAAAATACGCAACGCTCGCTGCATCGACGTCAACGACTCTTCTTTACGATTAAGCTCAAGCAGTGCAATCCCCAAAAACCGCCATGCAAAACCATGCTGGGGATTTTTTTTGTCAGCTTATTTGCTAAACGCTCTACTTCTTTATACGCACCCTTCTCATACAACTTGACCAATTGATCGACGCCCTCTGAAAACACCACCGATTTTTTGGACGTCAGCGGCCTCAGTTTTGTACTAGATCGATTCTGAGTAGATGCTGTTAAAGAGGAATTGTTCTCGGTTTGATCTGGCGCCGGCGCCGTATTGCTATTTATATTGCTGCTAAAAAACTGTTCACGCAACTTGATAGCCTCTGCAACAACATTGTCATCACCTAGCGACTGCAAGATAGCGATGTAGGCAGACCAGTAGCTATCCGTGGTCGGAGAAGCTTGAATCGCGCGCTCAAAATATGTAAGCGCAGTCAATTGCTCGCCCTGTAATAAGCTTAATTGCCCCAATTGAAAATTGGCATCATCATGCTCCGGGACATGCGTCAGGATTAATTCATAGCACTCTTGTGCTTTCAAATGATTACCGCCTTGCATGTATTGCTTGGCCATGACCAACAATTGATCTATTGCCGCAAGTGCTTGTGCAGGCGAAGAGAGCTGGTTCTCCAAGACTTGGTGTTCCGTGGTCATGACACGACTAACCTCATGGTTTGATTTCCTTTTATGCCAGCGATAACGTGCAACTCGTTAGTACTAAAGAAAACGAATAGCAATCGTAAATAAGACACAGCGCGATCATTACGACATGTGAAAACGCTCTATTTCCATATACTCCCCCATATTTTCATCAAAAACCCCTTACTAACCAATGAATATATGGACACCTAAAAATACTCATATAGAGTATAAAAAAATTAGGATAAAACGATGAAAATAATCGAATAAATTAGTCCACACGACTAGCAGCATCATAGTATTTTTTACAATGAAACTGCCTTATCTCAATCCACTCCGATGAATTATGCGTGTATTGGAGAGATCAACGTGACATTAAGTAACTACCAGAATAGACTTTTATTTATTGCAGACATCGCTGGTTTGGATGCTCAGTTGTCTTATTTTTATCAAGATTAACAAAATTTATTGATAATCTATCTCGAAAATAAGATCAATTTCACCCTCAAGTAATTTGAATTGATGCCGTTTAGCGGGCAAGTAAATAAAACTTTACACCTTAAATAAAATATTTACTTGGGGAAATTCATTAAACTTTTTAGCTATCCGTCCGATACCTGATAGCAACGGCGGTCCTGTAGTCTTAACAAGACAGACCAAAGTTTAAGGCCACTCGCCAATTCAAATAACTTAGGTAAGGAGTATCACCATGGCTTCATTCATCAATACCAACATTGCCTCGCTCAATGCGCAACGCAATTTAACAACGTCCCAAAACTCCCTCGCGACTTCTTTACAACGTTTGTCCTCAGGTTTGCGTATTAACAGCGCAAAAGACGATGCGGCGGGTTTGGCGATTTCTCAACGTTTAACGTCTCAAATCGGTGGTTTAAACCAAGCTGTTCGTAATGCGAACGATGGTATCTCACTAGCGCAAACGGCCGAGGGTGATTTAGCCCAAATCGGTACTAACTTACAACGTATTCGTGATCTGGCTGTTCAGGCAGCCAACGGCTCTAACAGCGCATCTGATCGTGCTGCGATCAATAACGAATCCAATCAGTTGATCTCTGAGATCAACCGTGTTGCTAGCTCCTCTAACTTCAATGGCGTGCACTTACTTGATGGTAGCTTCACTGCGCAAACTTTCCAAGTTGGCGCAAACGGTACTTCAAACGATCAGATCAACATTGCATCAATCGCCAGCGCTCACACGTCATCCTTAGGTGTAGGCTCTAATTCTAGCTACTCCGCTAGTATTTCAGGCGGCACTAACGCAGTTGGTGGTCTCAACTCCGGCGATTTGGTCATTAACGGCTTTAATGTTGGCGCAACTAGCTCTGATGGCGTGTCTAACACAGCATCAAGCGGCAGCGCTATCGCAAAAGCTGCTGCGATTAATGCAGTCAGCGGCCAGACTGGTGTTACTGCAACGGCACAAGCTACAACATTGGCAGGCACGGCAGCAACTGGTTTCGCTACTGCAGTCGCTGCTGGCGACATCAAAATCAACGGTGTTGATATTGGTGCACTGGCAGCAGCAGGATCTGCAGCAGAACGCGGCGCTCAAGTAACAGCAGCTGTTAATGCAAAATCAAGCCAAACAGGTGTTACAGCAACATTTGACAGCACAACTGGTGCCGTATCTCTGGCCGCAGCCGATGCACGAAATATCACGATCACTAAATCGGCTAATGCTGGCGCTAATGACACAACAACGGGCTTGACTACTGGTGTTGCAGCAGCAACAGCTGGCGTCACTACTACAGTTGGTACAGTTAAATTGTCGTCGACAAGCTCTTCTGGTATCACTTTGGCAAATGGCGGTACAGGCACAACATCCGGCACAACCATTACAGGCACAACAGGCAATTCACTTGCAGCTGGCGAACTGACTATTAATGGTGTTGACATCGGTGCGGTTACTGGTGGCTCAACTGCAACGTTGCAAGGTGCTGCATTGGCTACTGCAATTAATGCCAAAACATCACAAACTGGTGTTACTGCAACGAATACTGCTGGTGTTTTAAGTTTTACTAGCTCACAGAATGCAGGCTTCACTATTACAACTAAAGGCAATGCAACATTAGCCAATACCGGTCTTGCAGTAGGTACAACAACGGTAGCGGGTGCTGGTGCAACAGCTTCTGGCTTGAGTGCTGGTAATACAGCGGCTACGGCTACGGTTGGTGCAGGTGTATCTTCATTAGATTTGACTACTGCTTCAGGTGCGACTTCAGCATTGGCAACAATTGATGCTGCTCTGGCATCAGTCAATAGCTCACGCGCTTCCTTAGGTGCTTACCAAAACCGTTTTGCTTCTGCTGTCAGCAGCTTGCAAACAACTTCGGAAAACTTGACTTCATCTCGTAGCCGTATTCAAGATACAGACTTCGCCTCTGAAACTGCCAACTTGACACGTGGTCAAGTATTGCAACAAGCGGGTACTGCGATCTTGGCACAGGCAAATGCCTTGCCACAGGGTGTGTTGGCTCTGTTGCGTTAATCAATGGCAGGGGTTTAACTCTTCATTGAAAAGTGCAATCCCCTGGTCATTTTTTGACCAGGGGAATTTTACTTAAAGGAAACAATCATGGATGCTCTTTCGACTGGTAATCAACTACCATCAGGGCAAACTGTTTCAGATCGCTCTACCTCTGGAAATATTGCCACCACATCTACCGTCAAGGCATCAACGCCGACAGAAACAGCGCAAGCCATCACTCCGGCAGCCAAAACACAAGCAACCAGAGATCAAGTCGATAGCGCGGTCAAAGACATTAACAAAGCACTACAATCTAGCTCACAGGGCCTGGAATTCAGTATTGACCCTGATTCTAAGCATGTCGTTGTGAAGCTAATTGATCAACAGACCAAACAAGTTTTACGCCAGATACCGAACGAAGAAGTACTGGAAATTTCTAAATCCCTGGATAAACTACTGGGGCTATTGATTAAACAAAGCGCCTGAAATGCTAAAAACGTTCAGTTTTGAAATAGGCAGGTAAATCCCCTTCTAAAGTCTGGTTTGCTTTTGCCGATAATTAGTTAAAGTATCGTCTCGTAAAGGGGAATCAGGTGTCCATTCAATCTACAGGTATAGGCTCAGGTCTTGATGTTAATTCACTCGTCAGCAAGCTGATGCAAGTGGAAAGTCAGCCTTTGACCAGTCTGGCGAAAAAACAAACGAGCTACCAAGCCAAGCTCTCAGCTTACGGAACTCTCAATAGCGCCTTAGGTTCATTTCAAAGTGCTGTTGCAAACCTAAGTAATCCCTCAGTCTTCCAGTCGTTAACTGCAACCTCTGGTGACTCAACGATTGCATCCGCAACGGCTGCGGTATCTGCAGCAGCGGGAACCTACAGCATTACAGTCAACCAGCTTGCCCAAAATCAAAGTATTTCAAGTGCTGGCCAGGTCAGCTCTTCTGACGCCATCGGGACTGGCACATCTGCGACCGTTTCTTTTAAGTTCGGTACGATTGCAGGCACAGCAGTGAATGGTACCTATCCAAGTGGTGCAACATTTACACAAGATACAACGCAAACGACAGGCACTGTCACGATCGATAGTAGTAACAATTCATTGCAGGGCATCAGAGACGCTATCAACTCTGCTGGCATCGGTGTCAATGCCTCTATCGTCGGTGACGGTAGCGCTACGCCTTATCATCTGGTGCTTAGCTCGGCCAAAACTGGTGCGACTTCTAGCTTACAAATCAGCGCGACAGGTGACTCTGCTGTAGCTAATTTACTGAATTACGATCCTTCTGGAACGCAGAACTTTACTGAAATCAGTACGGCTCAAAATGCCAGTCTTAAAGTGAATGGCATTAATATCACCAGCGCCGCCAATACTGTAACCAGTGCCGTACAAGGTGTTACTCTGAATTTAACTAAAGCTGGTACGACAAGTATTTCGGTAACGACAAATTCTGGCGCAGTACAAAATAGCGTGACTAATTTCGTTCAAGCCTACAATGCGCTGAACGCGACAATCACCAGCCTCACCTCCTACAATAGCAGCACGCAAAAAGGCGGCCTGTTGCTGGGAGATTCAACAACTCAAGGCGTACAAAATCAAATTCGCAATTCTTTGTCGGCTGCAGTCAACGGCTTGGGTGGTGGCTTAACTACTTTAAGCCAAATTGGTGTGTCTTTTCAAAAAGACGGCTCATTGTCTGTCGACTCTACAAAATTAAGTAAGGCCTTAACAAATAATTTTAGTGACGTTGGCGGCTTGTTTGCCTCTATCGGCAAGACTAGCGATAGCTTGACTAGTATCGCTGGCTCAACTTCAGCGACCAAAGAAGGTACTTACGCTCTTAATGTGACGCAAATTGCGACTCAAGGTAGTTTGACGGGTAGTTTAGCTTTGCCTGGTACGACCACGATTGATGCAAATACGACGTTAAACGTAACACTCAACAATCTGAATGCCAGTGTCGCCATTCCAAGCGGTAGCTACACGCCAGCTCAATTAGCGACTGCAGTACAAACAGCGATTAACACCACATCTGCGTTTTCAGCAATAGGTTCTTCTGTTAAAGCCAGTATCAATAGCAGCGGTCAATTAGTATTGCAGTCAACAAGTTATGGTTCTTCATCTAACGTGACATTAGCGGATGGCACCGGCACTAGCGCATCAAGTCTGGCTGGAACACAATTGAACGGTACCGCCGGGCTCGATGTAGCCGGTACACTCAATGGGACACAAGTAAGTGGATCTGGACAAACCTTAACTGGTGCTGTGGGAACCAACACTGAAGGATTAAAAATCCTGGTCGCGGGTGGATCGGTCGGTGCCCGTGGTACGGTCAACTACTCAATCGGCTATGCCAGCAAATTAACTACTTTGCTCAACGGTTTTTTAGGAAGTTCTGGAACGATTGCAAGCACCACGGACGGTGTCAATCGCACCCTTAAAGACCTTAGCAAACAGACGGATACGCTTAATAGTCGCTTGATTGATGTCGAAGCGCGTTACCGTGCCCAATTTACGGCCTTGGATTCGATTATTAGTAGTTTAAATAGCACCAGTACATTTTTGACCCAGCAGTTATCGGCACTAACGGGTAGCTCAAAATAATTATTACGCGAATTTTTTTGCTTAACGAAAAATAATTCAAAGCATAAATCGAAGCTCAAAAGAGGAATCTACCATTATGTTTGGCTCATCACAGACTCGCGGTGCTAATGCCTACGCAAAAGTTGGAATGGAAACTGGTGTCATTGCAGCCAGCCCACATACATTGATTGTTATGCTGTTTGACGGCGCTATTACAGCAATTTCTAACGCATTGCAAAATCTTGAAACCGGCAATATTGCGGCCAAAGGTCAATCTATTTCTAAAGCGATTTCGATTATCGAAAATGGTTTGCGCGCAAGTCTGGATAAAAAAGTCGGTGGTGAAATTGCTCTCAGCCTTGACTCGCTTTATGCCTACATGGGCAATCAGTTAGTGGTCGCCAATTTAAAAAATAAAGCAGAAATATTAATTGAAATACGCGATTTACTTCGTGACTTAAAAAGTACTTGGGAAGCAATCGCTCCGGTATCAGCTACCGCCGAATTAGAAACAGTAAGACCACCACAGCAAGTAGATGCACTTGCTCCTCGCCCATCCAAATTTCTTGAGGCTTGATGCAGATGGATAGCATGAAAATGATGTCGATTTACGAAAATGTTGCCCATATAACGGACCAAATGCTCAATGCAGCCCGTACCGGGGACTGGGATTTATTGGCCAGGTTAGAGAATGATTGCTCTTCCCAAGTGCAGACTTTAAAAGCGAATGAGGTGAATACAGAACTTCCACCAGATTTGAGAAATAAAAAAATTCAAATCATCAAAAAAATTCTGGCCGATGATAAAGAAATCAGAGATTTGACTGAGCCTTGGATGGCGCAATTAGCCAATTTAATGAAAAGTTCTGAATCTAGCCGCAAGCTGTCACAAGCATACGGCGCTAGCCGAACGAGCTAACGACTATCATGTTGCCAGGGGTCGATAACCTGCCAAGACCCGTATCCACCACAGAGGCGCTATCTGCGGCGGGCTCCATTGGAGGAATCAAGCAAGACGTTGTTTCTAAGCTAGATCAGTTAGTCATTGGCAAGCAAGTGCAAGGTGAAGCGCTGTCCCGTTTAAATGACGGGACTTTTTTTGTCAAAATCGCAGGTGTTACTGCGAGAATGGCGTTGCCGGACGATACCAAGCCCGGTGACAAATTGGCTCTGACTCTGCTCGCACTGAACCCGCGGCCAACTTTCCTGCTTGGTAGCGGCGATAATGCGATTACGACTACTGCCTCATTCTCAAGGCAAGATTTAATCGGGAAAATGTTGCAAGATGTAGGGCAACAAAACTCGATTTCCACCTCATCTAAATTACCTGTCACAGCAGAAGATACCGCCAAGGCCGCGTTAGGACTGCTTGAGCAATATACTAGTACGCCCACTAATTTAAGCACCACTGGAAAACTGATTAATAGTATTTTGCAAGCAGCGCAACAACAAAACCTACAACAAGGTACGCCACTCACATTGGTCGGTAAAACTGCACTAGCACAAGACGCCAGCACCTTAGCATCACCTGAAAAATTAGCTGCCAACTTACAGCAAGCAATATCATCCAGCGGCTTATTTTATGAATCTCATGTTGCTGATTGGGCACAAGGCAAAATGTCTCTCAGTGAGCTGATGCGGGAACCTCAGGCACAACAAGCGACGCAGCAAACAAGTCAGACAACTGATGTCAATACTTTGATGAACAAACTGGCTGACAATTCCAGCTTGGCACAAATTATTCATTTACAACTGGACACCTTAGAACAACAAAAAATAGCGTGGCAAGGTAATTTATTACCTGGCATGCCAATGGAGTGGGAAATCGTGAAGGATGACAGTCAGCAAACATCAGGACAAGCCGAGGCTGTCCCGTCCTGGCAAAGTGCTGTGCGTTTTGAACTACCCACACTGGGAGCAATCTCGGCAAAAATCAGTTTGCAAGGAAATCATTTACAGTTTTATTTACGTGCCAGTAATCCAGAAAGCGCCACGTTATTACAAAGCCATGTCAGTGCGCTGGCCGATTCTATTGAACTAGCTGGCTCTCAGCTTGACTCTTTCTCTATTAAACACGATGACAACGCCTAAATCTGTGCCGAAATCGGGAGTGTCAGTGCCAACAGCGACGTCAACGATCAAGCCAACTACACAAAATGCGGTTGCAATCGCGTATGAGACAGGCAGTTCTGCGCCGAAAATTGTAGCTAAAGGCAAGGGATTAATCGCGGAGCAAATTATTGCTCGCGCAAAAGAACACGGTGTGTATGTACATCAATCCAAAGAGCTGGTTTCTTTGTTAATGAAAGTCGAGTTAGATCAAGATATACCTCCAGCACTGTATCGCGCTGTTGCAGAACTGCTCGCTTGGCTTTACCATATAGAATCTGAAAAATCGGCGTCTGCTTTAGTCCCTCCAAAAGTGTAAAGCAAGCAACTCACCTCCTCTCTAAAATTATACTAAGAACATGCAATCTTCACCTCCCGTACTAGGTACCGAAAATCAGAGTCCTTACCAGGTCGACTCACGTCGCGAGATCATTGCATTGTTGCGTGGTTTAAAAGAAGGTAATCAGCTAATTAGTATGATGATTAATGGCGGTACAGAAGTTTTTATTACGTCCATTCTTGAGGTAGATGATAGCAATAACACTTTGATTATTGATAGTGCGCCGAGCCAACTGGCTAATCAACGCATTGTCGAAGCGCCAAGGGTATCGTTTGAAGGTTTGTTGGACAGAATAAGTATCCAATTTTCCTCCTCCGGGGTACAACGAGATACTTTCGACAACCGCCCTGCTCTGCAGTTTGCGATACCTGTTAGCGTTATCCGCCTGCAACGCCGTGAGTATTATCGTATCAACACACCACTGTCTAACCCTATTCGCTGTGCGATCTCCATAGATACAGATCTTGGCACTGAAACTGCGAAGTTTTCTCTGGTCGATATCAGTTGTGGTGGTATTGCAATACTGGATGACAGAAAATTATTAGATAGCGAAATCGGTACGATCTATAAGCATTGCAAAGTTGATTTCCCTGATATCGGCCTAATCGACACTACTTTGCAAATCAGGAACGCCCAGGACTTAATCCTGCTCAATGGCAAGACCAATCGTCGACTTGGTTGCCAATTTTTAAACATGTCCAACACGGTATTAGCAAGTATTCAACGCTACATCATGAAGTTGGAAAGAGAACGTAATTCTAAAATAAACGGCACGCGATAATGTTTTTGCACTTTGCAGACACCGAGGTGTCTCACGTCATGATTTATACCAGGTCAAAGCGATCAAGATTCATCACTTTGGTCCAAGCCGCAGCGAAGTCATTTACAAACTTTTGCTGCGAGTCACTAGAGGCATAGACTTCTGCTAAAGAGCGTAGCTGGGAATTGGAGCCGAATACAAGATCAACAACCGTACTTGTCCACTTGATCTCTCCCGTTGCTCTATCATGACCTTCTAACACGCCGGCCGATGCGGCGGACTTCTGCCATTTCGTGCCCATGTCGAGCAAGTTCACAAAGAAATCATTCGTTAGAGTCTCAGGACGCTTGGTAAATACACCGTGTTTGGCATGTCCGACATTAGCATCCAGAACCCGTAAACCACCGATCAACACGGTCAATTCTGGCGCAGTCAGTCTCATCAACTGTGCTTTATCGATCAACAGCTCTGCCGCTAATCCTTCCATACCTTTACGGATGTAGTTACGGAAACCGTCTGCCGCAGGCTCCAATACAGCGAAAGATTCCACATCAGTCTGATCCTGAGTAGCATCCATACGACCAGGCGTAAAAGGAACTGTCACATCGTTACCAGCCTTTTTAGCCGCAGCCTCAACCGCAGCAGAGCCACCTAGCACAATCAGATCAGCGAGTGAAATCTTCTTGCCACCAGGTTGTGATGCATTGAACTCATTCTGAATCGCTTCTAATTTAGCAAGTACCGTCGCCAGTTCAGCTGGCTGATTTACTTCCCAATCTTTTTGTGGTGCCAGACGAATACGTGCTCCGTTAGCACCGCCGCGTTTGTCACTGCCACGGAATGTTGAGGCAGATGCCCAAGCGGTATTTACCAGCTGAGAAATCGACAGACCAGAACTGAGCAGCTTCGCTTTTAGTGCGACGATGTCCTGCTGTTCGACTAATTTGTGATCGACAGCGGGAATAGGATCTTGCCAGATCAACTCTTCTTTCGGTACTAGTGGACCAAGGTAGCGAGTAATTGGCCCCATATCACGATGTGTCAGCTTGAACCATGCACGGGCAAAAGCATCTGCAAACTCGTGCGGGTTTTGCATAAAGCGACGCGAGATTTTTTCGTAAGCCGGATCCATACGCATCGCCATGTCCGCAGTGGACATCATTGGCGCGTGACGAATACTTGGATCGTGCGCATCTGGCACAGTACCAGCGCCTGTGTCGCCCTTCGGTTTCCACTGCTGCGCACCAGCCGGGCTCTTAGTCAATTCCCATTCGTAGCCGAACAGGGTCTCAAAGTAGCCGTTGTCCCACTTAATCGGATTAGGTGTCCATGCACCCTCAAGACCGCTGGTAATTGTGTGTACGCCTTTGCCGCTACCGAAGCTATTCTTCCAGCCCAGACCTTGCTCCTCGATACCTGCGCCCTCTGGTTCAGCGCCAACATACTCGCCCGGATCAGCAGCGCCATGGGTCTTACCAAAGGTATGACCGCCAGCGGTAAGTGCGACAGTTTCTTCATCGTTCATCGCCATGCGGGCAAAGGTATCGCGGATATCTCTTGCCGAACCGAGTGGATCTGGATTGCCGTTCGGGCCTTCAGGATTAACGTAAATCAAACCCATCTGTACCGCAGCGAGTGGGTTTTCTAACTCACGGTCACCGGTGTAACGCTGATCACCCAACCACTTACCTTCTGATCCCCAATAGATGTCTTCTTCTGGCTCCCAGATATCAGGGCGTCCGCCGGCAAAACCAAAGGTCTTAAAGCCCATGGACTCCAACGCAACGTTACCGGTCAGGACGAACAAATCAGCCCAAGACAGGTTGCGACCGTATTTTTGTTTGATAGGCCAGAGTAAGCGACGTGCTTTATCCAGATTGCCGTTATCAGGCCAGCTATTCAATGGAGCGAATCGCTGTGAACCAGAGCCTGCACCCCCGCGACCATCAGTCACACGATAAGTACCGGCAGCATGCCATGCCATACGAATAAAGAAAGGACCGTAGTGACCATAATCCGCTGGCCACCAGTCTTGTGAATCCGTCATCAGCGCGGTCAAGTCCTTGACGACCGCGTGCAGATCAAGCGTTTTAAACGCCTCAGCATAATTAAACTCTTCATCCATAGGATTGGACTTGGAAGAATGCTGATGCAAAATATTGAGTTTTAATTGATTGGGCCACCAGTCTGAGTTCGATGGTGCGCCTTTAGCCACGGTGTGTTTGCCAGCGCCACCCGAAAACGGGCATTTTGCTTCATTTGACATGGTTATCTCCTTGATTGATTAAATATCTACTACCAAATTGATTCTAGAGATCGAATTTTGATAGGTCAACTCAATTTAAATTATGCAATAGATTAGTTTTAACTATGAAAACTAGATTAACGGCATACTAAGACCAATTAAGACAAATTTTCGACACGTCTCTTCAAACTCATAGCGCTATGCCATTCAAAGAAACCAGAACCATCTTACCAACACCTCTTACAATCTTAATTAGCTGCTGTGCTGATTGACCTAAGTATAAGAAAGCTAATACTGTTGACAGCGATTTATAGTATGCCAAATTCAACTCAGGCGTTTATTGATGCTACTTCTACCGCCAAACAATGATGACGAACGAAAAAAATCCCCGCATAAACGGGGATTTAAGGGATGTATTTTTGGGATTGCGAATGTTAAGAACTAAGATTCCTCAGACAACTTTTAAGCTAAAATTGTCCGATTTAAATTCAATATACTCAATACAGTATATTTAATTGTCCAATTAAAACCTCGTCAATGAGGCAATTTATCGACATACTCCCCTTATTTTTATGTTTAGCATACACCACCGACAGTTTGCATGTAGCAAAATCCACCAGCTTATATTTGCATATTCATAATGTCATGATAGGCTGAAACCAGCCTGTTTCTGACCTGCACCGCCGCCTGAAAAGAGATATTGGCTTTTTGCATGGAAATCATGACGTCAGATAAACCGACGTTGTCGCTACCCATCGTAAATTGCTTACCGACTTCTTCCGCCTTGGCGCCAGTAGCATTGACTTGATCAAGAGCACCTTTAAGAGCATCTGCAAAATCCAGTTTTGCCGGAGCAGTGCTTGCACTCGAACCTACGCTCGCACCTGCGCCAGCAACCGGCGCAGACGATTCCATCCGTGCTGCGGCGGCTTTTAATTGCGCCACCATTGCCGTAATTTGGCTATTATCGATTCCACCCATTTTCATCACTGACTCCCAAACAATCCATCCACAGTAGATCCGTATTTGATCCTGTCCTTCATTCTGTACTAACCTGAGAAGATGTAAAAACAGCGTAGGCTGGCCACATCATCCACCGCGTTACCTTAACACCGCTTACAAATCACATAACTTTGATAAGAAGGTGTAAAGACAGCTTCTTCTTAAGATTGATTTTCAAAAAGAACAGCACAATCGCTATCAAGGAAAAAACCATATATGCATCAAAATATTCATCTATGGTTAAAACAAATTTAAACGGATTTGATATGCAGCAGATTTTTTTGAACCAAGCTCACTACAAGGCACGCCATGGCAACCGCGAATGAAACTATGCTGGGCGGCGGTGGCATCTCCCCTGCGCCCGCAACTGCGTCACCGGCATTCCCTACTATTTTGGGTATCCCACAGACACCGGGGATGAGGACCGTTTTGTTATCTGTAGGTGCGGCGATTACGCTTGCAATCATGGTTGGCGTCTGGCTATGGAGCCAAACTCCCGATTACAAAGTCTTGTTTTCTAACTTCACTGACAGAGACGGCGGCGCGATTGTCGCCTCACTACAACAGATGAACGTGCCGTATAAATATTCCGATGGCGGCGGCGCGATTCTGGTTCCGGCCAACCAAGTCCATGATGCACGTCTAAAATTGGCGGCGCAAGGTTTGCCCAAAGGGGGCAATGTCGGCTTTGAATTAATGGAAAACCAAAAATTAGGTATTTCTCAATTTTTAGAACAAGTTAATTTTCAACGGGCACTAGAAGGCGAATTAGCACGCTCGATTCAAGCCATTTCCGCAGTGCAAGCGGCGCGCGTGCATCTGGCGATGCCAAAATCCTCGGTTTTTATCAGAGAACAACAGAAACCAACCGCCTCTGTCTTACTAAATTTATACCCTGGGCGCACTCTCGATCAGCAGCAAGTCAGCGCGGTACTGCATCTGGTTGCCAGCAGCGTACCTGAACTGGTCGCGGCCAATGTCACCATCGTCGATCAAAACGGTAATTTGCTCTCTGACCCTAACAAGCAAATGGCCAATAACGGTCTTGATCCGGCACAACTAAAATACGTGCAAGATTTCCAGCAAAATATCATCAAGCGGATAGAGTCTATTGTCACACCTATCGTTGGTCCCAACAATGTCAGAGCAGAAGCAACTGCCGATATCGACTTCTCGCGCACCGAACAAGCGGCCGAAACTTATCGCCCTAATTCACCGCCAGAGGCTTCTACCATCCGCAGCGTGCAGTCGAATGAAAGCTATAACAAGACCGCGAATGCATCGGGTATTCCAGGTGCGTTGACTAATCAACCGCCAGTACCAGCAATCGCCCCGATTACTGCCAGCGCAGCGGCAGCGGCTAGCAATGCGGCGGCTAGCGGTCTAGTGCAAAAAGACTCGACCGTAAATTACGAGGTCGATAAAACCTTGCGCTACACTCAACAGCCTATGGGTGGCGTTAAGCGCATCTCAGTAGCTGTCGTAATTAACTACAAGAGCGAGACAGACAAAAATGGCAAAGTTACGACCAAACCATTAAGCGATATCGAAAAAACTCAATTGACCGATCTGATCAGAGAAGCCATGGGATTCAACAAAGATCGTGGCGATACGCTGAATGTTGTCAACAGCCCATTTGCCGGACCACAAAAAGAAACTATAGTAGAAGCACCGCTATGGAATCAGCCAGATATGTTGCAAATGGCAAAAGATATCGGTAAATATATATTGACCGGGCTAGTGCTGCTATATCTGTTCTTTGGTTATCTGCGCCCTATGCTCTACAAAATTATGGGCAAAGAAACCAAAACCAAGGCACAAAAAGCTGCAGAAGCACGCGCAAAAGAGCGGGAAGAAGCCGCAGAATTAGCCGCTCAGGAAGAGGAAGAAGCCGCTATCGTCAAGCTGTCTAAATCAAATGAAGAGACGGCCAACGCAGCAAAACAAAGTTCTGGTTACGATATCAATCTGGACATGGCAAAACAATTGGCTAGCAGTGATCCTAAAATCGTAGCAAATGTGATTAAAACATGGGTGAGCAATGAGTGACGACGGCGTACAAAGAGCAGCAACACTGATGCTGGCACTGGGTGAAGATGGTGCCGCAGAAGTCATGAAGTACCTTGGCCCGCGCGAGGTACAAAAAATCGGTGCCGCCATGGCGACCATCGGTGCCATTCCGCATGAAAGTATCGCCAAAGTGCTGGAGCAGTTTAAAGCGGCAGCTGACATTAGCTCCTCCGTAGGTCTGGACTCGGATGAATACATCCGTAATGTACTGACCAAGGCCTTGGGTGACGACAAAGCATCCTCCCTGCTCAACCGTATTTTGGGTGGCAAAGATGCTAGCGGGATAGAAAGTCTGAAGTGGATGGACTCCCCGTCAGTCGCCGATCTGATCAAGAACGAACATCCACAAATTATTGCAACCATCCTGGTGCATCTGGAAAGTGATCAGGCATGCGAAATTTTAAATAACTTTACCGAGCGTTTACGTAATGACGTCGTACTGCGTATTGCAACGCTGGACGGTATCCAGCCAGCAGCTCTGCGCGAATTAAATGATGTACTGACTAAACTCCTCACTGGCAACGAGAGTCTGAAGAAAAAATCTATTGGTGGCGTGCGTGCCGCAGCAGAAATTCTCAACTTTATGAGTGGCGATAACGAAGCCTCGGTGATGGAGAATTTACGCAAATATGATGGCGATATGGCCGAAAAAATCATGGATGAGATGTTTGTCTTCGATAACATTCTGGAGATTGACGACAAAGGCATACAGTTGCTGCTGCGCGAAGTACAGTCCGATTCTCTGATCATCGCACTCAAAGGTGCCAACCCTGACATGCGGGAAAAAATCTTCAAAAATATGTCGCAACGTGCGGCAGAAATGATGCGCGAAGATTTAGAGTCCAAAGGGCCAGTTCGTCTGTCAGAGGTCGAAACCCAGCAAAAACAAATTCTCTTAATTGTGCGGCGTCTGGCGGACGAAGGCCAGATCATGTTAGGCGCAAAAGGCGAAGATTCGTATGTCTGATGTGACTGAAAAAATACCGCCAAAAAACCTCCCCAAGGGGCAAATGTCCGCTTTCCAGCGCTGGGAAATGGCATCCTTTGGCGATGAGCGTCCGGCTCATGTAGCAGAGCAACAAGTAGCCACCAACCTGGCCGCCAGAATCAATCGTGAAGAGCTGGCCAAGCTCAAAGAAATCACGAGCCGCGAAGCCTATGCAGCCGGTTACCAGGAGGCTTATCTGGTCGGATTGCAAGAAGGCAAAGACGCTGGCTTTGCCGCCAGTAAAGCTGAGATTGATGTGCAGGTTGAACAGATGAAGCAACTTATCAGCAGCACTGCCGAGCAGATTTCTGCCGCCAGCGCAGTGATGGGTAAGGACTTGCTGAGTCTGGCGATCGAGTTGGCAGAGGCGATGTTAAAAGCGCGCATAGCGATTGATCCAGAAGTGATTTTGCCCATCGTGCAAGAAGCCATCGATCAACTGCCCTCGGTGCAGCAACCGGCGCAAATTATGGTCAACCCAGAAGACGCCGACATCTTAAAAAATCACATCGGTGAGGAGTTAAGCAAAACTGGCTGGCGCGTCACTGCCGATCATCATATTGAACGCGGCGGCTGCCGTTTAGAAACCGGACAAAATAGTGTCGATGCGACTTTAGCCACACGCTGGGATCGCTTGACGGCCGTATTGAAAAAAACGACGACTGAATAGGTTGACTTAAATTAAGGCTTAAATTCGGACTTAGATTTAATGGAGTAAATATATATACTCCCATTCTGTATATTTTAGTTGTCCATACAAAGTCTGGACAATACGGTATTTTTAATAAAAATAATGGGGAGTATATTAAAACGATTGTTTTTAAAGCTTCAATATTTATCTCAGGACTGACGCAAAATTGTTCCGGCAAGGAGTGGCGACGAAAACCGCCTTTATGTACGAACGACGCAGCTAGGGCAGTTTTGAGTAAGCCCTGTATTTGAATAAACCGTAGTTTTATTGCTTAGTCATCACTCTATTCGTCACCCCGCTCACCACTCTCTTACATCAGCCAATAAAAACATCATGCAAGCAGCACTTTCAGACTCATGGCAAAAACTGCTTAGTAACGGCAAACAACAAATTGCCGATGTGAAGCCGATGCTGGTGTCCGGTCGCGTGACCAAAGTGACCGGTCTGGTGATGGAAGCGGTCGGCCTCAAGCTCCCGGTCGGCAGCGCCTGTACTGTTCACTTACAAGGTGGCGCCATCATTGATGCCGAAGTCGTTGGCTTTGATGGCGATCGTCTATTTTTAATGCCACATAGCGACCTGAGCGGCGTCACACCAGGCACACTGGTGTATGCCGAAGAGGATCAGTATCACGGCGACGCCAAGCACCCAAGACGCCGCCCTAGTGACCGCACCCGGCATTTGCCTGTCGGCTGGCAATTATTAGGTCGCGTTTTAGACGGTAACGGCAAACCTCTGGATACCTTAGGCTCGCTGATGACGACCGAATCCGCTCCGTTAGGCGCGCGGATTTACAACCCCTTATTACGTTCGCCAATTACTGAAAAACTCGATGTCGGCGTGCGCGCGATTAATAGTATGTTGAGCGTCGGGCGCGGTCAGCGTCTTGGCTTGTTCGCGGGCTCTGGCGTCGGTAAAAGCGTATTACTTGGCATGATGGCGCGTTACACCACTGCTGACGTTATCGTGGTCGGTCTGATTGGTGAACGTGGCCGGGAGGTCAAAGAATTTATCGAGCAAATTCTAGGTGAAGAAGGCCTCGCGCGCGCCGTCGTCGTTGCCGCACCGGCAGATGCACCACCCTTGCTACGCTTACAAGGTGCGGCGTACGCGACGACCATTGCAGAGTATTTCCGTGACCAAGGCAAAAGTGTTTTGCTAATTATGGATTCGCTCACTCGCTATGCCATGGCACAACGGGAAATCGCCTTGGCAATTGGCGAGCCACCGGCAACCAAAGGCTACCCCCCGTCAGTATTTGCAAAATTGCCGATTTTAGTTGAGCGCGCTGGCAATGGTGTGGATGGCGGCGGCTCTATCACCGCTTTTTACACCGTATTGACCGAAGGCGATGATCAGCAAGACCCGATTGCCGACGCAGCCAGAGCGATTCTTGACGGCCATATTGTGCTGGACCGTGGTTTGGCAGAGAGCGGACATTACCCTGCAATTGATATTGAACAATCGATTAGCCGCGCCATGCATAGCATTACCTCGCCAGAACATCAAAAGTTAGCGCGCCGTCTTAAACAGCTTTATTCAAGATACCAGCGTAGCCGCGACCTCATCAGCGTCGGCGCGTATTCGGCCGGATCAGATCCACTGCTAGACGACGCGATTCGCCTGTATCCTCAAATTAATGCTTTTTTGCAACAAGATATCAATGAAAAATCCACCATACCCGAGAGCTTGCAGGGACTTTCTGCTCTGTTCGGGGGATAGACTCTTGTTTTAGCTGACTATAATAAATAGAGACAATGCAAAAATCCCCTATCAGCACACTCATAGAGATTGCGGAAAGAGATACCGAAGAGGCTGCCAAATATTTAGGCAAAACGATACGTGCTCATGAGGACTCTGAGAAGCAGCTAGCCTTGTTGTCGCAGTATCGGGAGGATTACATTAACCGGTTTCAAAATAGTGCAGCACAAGGTTTAAGTATTGCCCAGTACAGCAATTTTCAATCCTTCATCAATAAACTGGATACGGCAGTCGATGGGCAAAAGAAAATTGTTGCGGACGCGTTCAACAGAATCAAAATGGCGCGTAATCAGTGGCAAGAACATGAAAAAAAACGGCTCTCTTACGGAATTTTAGACAAACGCGCTAAATTGAGCGCGCAGAAAAAAGAAGCCAAGCAAGATCAAAAGCAAACAGATGAACATGCAGCAAGAGCATTCTTTTATAAGCCCTGAGACTGAAGGAAACTTCTAAGTTGACCCGGCAACATAGGTTCTGACGACCTTACTTTCGTACTATTTTTTGGTGACATTATGCAAACTGCGATCATTTCTACCTCAACTGACAATTTGCCGAGTTCAGCCAAATCAGTTAACGCCAATAATCCGCCGCCAAGTACGTCCTTCGATCAAGTATTGAATAAAGAAATCTCGCAGCAAAATAACCAGAACACGCAAGCGACACAGACTTCACAAAATACGCAAAGTGCGCAAAGTACGCAAAGTACGCAAAGTACGCAAAGTACGCAAAGTACGACTAACAATCAAAACAATAAGCAAAGCCAAAACGTATCTAAACCAAATACGCCGGATCAGCCTACACCCACAGCGCAAACTAACAACGCGACTAATGACACAAAGTCAGTAAAAGACACGAGCAAAACCAAACAAACCACGCAAGATCAGGCCGATACCGCAGACAAAGCATCTACCTCAGATGCAAGCAATAACGCGCAATTGATCGCGCTGGTCGGCAACATCGGGCAACTTGCAACTGATCCTAAAAAGCTAGACGCCAGCTCAAAAGATGATACAAAATCTCTGACTGCTGCAAGCCCAGCTCTGAGCCTGGCCGACAAAGACGTTTCTACAACTGAAGCGGCAAAAGCCTTACTTGCCCAAACAAATGCAGCAAATATAACGACGACAGGTAAAGACACAGCAACTATAGATGCTGGCACGGCTCCTAGCAAAGTTATCGCCGCAGCAAGCGATGCGATTGGGAAAATCAATGCCAGCAAAGAACTCCAGCCAGACGACAAGGCGAGCGCATCAACGACCTCCAAAGATGCAAAACAAGCTGGAGGCTTAACAGCAGACACGACCAACGCACTGGCAGGCGACAAATCTCAAAAATCGGCGATGCCACAAGCAATTGAAGCGATAGAAGGCAGTGCGGGCGTCAAAACTGCCGCCCTGGATAAATTACAAGACGCAGCACAAGCTACAACACCAACGATACAAAGCTTTGCCCAGCAACTCGCAGTCAGCAGTAATCAAGCGGCAAATGCTCCGGGAGTGGAGCATCTGGCACCACGCGTCGGCACCCCTGCTTGGGATCAGGCCGTTGGTCAAAAAGTAGTTTGGATGGTGGCGGGCGGACAACAAACAGCTGAATTAACCTTGAATCCACCTGATCTTGGCCCTTTAAAAGTCGTGTTAAGTGTCAACAATGATCAAGCCAATGCAACATTCACATCAGCTAATCCCGATGTAAGAGATGCCTTAGAATCTGCGCTACCTAAACTACGCCAGATGATGAGTGATGCCGGCGTACAGTTATCCGGCTTTTCTGTTGGCACGCAATCCTCCCAGCAAGGCAACACACCTCAAGACGGGCGCTCTGGAAGCAGATCGTCCAGCGCGCAGACATCTTCTACTGACACGACCATCGCTGGCGTTACCTCAAGCACAGACAAAGTCATCAGCAAAATCGGTATGGTTGATACCTTTGCCTAAATTTGTCCAAGCTCAATTTGCCTTACTTCGTCTACGATCAGCAGATTGTTTGCAAGTTCTGGGGTCTAAGGTCTAACACCGACCCTAAACATGTAAAATATAAATCAAGCTGCTGTTGATCTGTAGTGAAGTTGCAATTCAGCTGCAATGAGACTGATTAAAAGCGATCAAGTAAGACTTGATGCTATTCATCAATCCCTCAATCTGATTTATTTAAGTTAGGATTTGTGCAGAACTACCCGATATAGCTCAATTCTGGTTTAGTCTGAAATGACAATCCACTTTGTAAAAGCTTTACTTGAATCCGTTAGATATCCAGTTATCCGGCAGATGCTTAATCTGAAATGAAAGAGATGATCTGAAATACGCCTTCTTTTTCTCAGATAACATTGACTGATAATTGCAGATAATGACCCAACACATGCGAGATGTACCCGTGACACATCAAGCGAGAGGAAAAAATGTCTAAAGCACCAGCGAAACCCGCTGCGGCAGCCGCCGCAGATGCACCACCGGCCCCAAAGTCTAAGAAAAAACTGATCATTATGATCGTCGCAGGTGTTTTGGTATTGGGTGGCATTGGTGGCGGTGCTGCCATATTTTTAGCGAAAAAGAATGCCCCGTCTAAAGAAAAAGAACACAAAGCAGAACCTGCAAAAGCACCGGTATTTTTGGCATTAGAGCCATTCACGGTCAACCTCCAATCGGATGCTGGAGATAAATATTTACAGGTGAGTATGACGCTCAAAGTGCCGGACGAAGAACAAGTTAATTTAATCAAAACTAATATGCCACAGGTGCGTAGCAGACTATTAATGCTACTTTCCAGCAAAGACTCCAACGAGATACTGACTGGCGATGGCAAGAAAAAACTGGTTGAAGAAATTATCGAACAAGTTAATTTACCATTCGCCCCAAAAGGTGAGCCGCAAAAAGCAAGTGATGTGTACTTCACTTCGTTTGTCATTCAATAAATAGCATTTTAAAAGTACGCCAATAAACTATGTCTGATAATTTTCTCTCACAGGAAGAAGTTGATGCCCTACTTAAGGGTGTCACGGGAGATCAGGATGACTCTCAATCGCAGGAGGACACCTCAGGTGTCCGCCCATATAATCTTGCGACCCAAGAGCGTATCGTCCGCGGACGTATGCCAACGCTGGAGATTATCAACGAGCGTTTTGCACGCTTGTTGCGGATAGGTTTATTCAATTTTTTACGCCGTAGTGCCGAGGTATCTGTCGGTACCGTGCGGGTATCTAAATATAGTGAATTTATCCGTAATCTGGTTGTACCGACCAATCTCAACTTGACACACATGAAGCCCCTGCGCGGTACTTCTTTGATCGTGCTAGACCCAGGCTTAGTATTTTTATTGGTTGATAATTTATTCGGCGGCGATGGACGCTTTCATACCCGGGTTGAGGGGCGTGATTTTACTCAAACTGAGCAACGGATTATTCAGCGTATTTTAGAAATTATTTTTGAAACTTATGCCAAATCCTGGGAGCCGGTTTACCCAGTTGAATTTGAATATATTCGTTCAGAAATGAATACTCAGTTCGCCAATATTGCGACCCCAAATGAGGTCGTTGTCTCGACCACATTTACGATAGAACTTGGCCCCGTCAGTGGCGAAATGCATATGTGCATGCCCTACTCCATGATAGAACCGATCAGAGATATTCTGACCAGTAGCCTACAAGGTGAAACGCTGGAAGTCGATAAGCGTTGGGTGCGTCTGATGACGCAACAAATCCAAATTGCCGAAGTAGAAATCGTAGCCGATCTGGGCACGGCAAAGGTAACGTTGGGCGATATTTTGAATATGAAAGAGGGCGATGTGATCCCGATTTCGATACCGGATATTGTGTCAGCCAAGGTAGATGGTACACCGGTGATGGAATGCAAATACGGTGTATTTAATGGTCAATATGCTTTGCGTGTAGAAAAACTAATTAGCTCCAGCGGCAGCGAAGTAGCGCAGGGAGAAAAATAATGGACGGTACAAATGGATGATACTAATGACACACCAATCAGTGAAGATGATTGGGGCGCGGCAATTGCAGAACAAGAGAAGGCAGATGCAGCAGCCGCTGCGGCTGCTAGTGCACCGCCTGCCGCTGGCGGTGGTGCGGCTATTTTTAAAGAATTTAGTGGCAAGGGCACGCATACCGAAACCCATAATGATATCGACTTCATCTTGGATATTCCGGTACAGCTCACGGTGGAATTAGGACGGACCAAAATCGCCATTAAAAATCTTTTGCAACTGGCGCAAGGCTCAGTAGTGGAATTAGATGGTATGGCTGGCGAACCGATGGATGTACTGGTCAATGGCTGTCTGATTGCGCAAGGTGAGGTGGTGGTGGTGAATGATAAATTCGGTATTCGTCTGACAGATATCGTGACGCCGGCTGAACGTATACGCAAACTCAATAAATGATCTGCTCCACTTTTCACTTGCAACGATATCGATATTTTTACGGTTCGTTAAGCGGCACCTTTATTGGACTACTGTCTGCCAGCAATCAGGCGTGGGCGGCGGCAGAAACTAAAGCGATTTCGCCGACGACTGGTTTTTTGCAAATCTTATTGGGTTTGGCAGCAGTACTGGCATTAATGTTATTTGCCGCATGGCTCTTCAAACGAATCGGCCCGGCAGTGACGGGAAATAAGATACCGGTGAATATTATCGGTGGCGTCAATGTTGGTAATCGCGAACGCATTATGGTGGTGGAAGTAGCCGACCAGTGGATAGTTGTCGGTGTAACCGCACAGCAGATCACCACCTTATCCACCATGCCAAAACAAGAGCAGATCGTTGCAGAACAATTGGCAAAACAAATGAGTACCCAAGCAGCCAATCCATTTTCGGCATGGTTAGCGAAGACGATAGAAAAGCGCAACAACGGTGTTAGCGGCAGCAGTAACCATAAGGCGTCAGAATGATTTTTTTACCAGCTAAGTTACCAGCTAAGTTACAAGATCAATACGGTATGAAAATAGCTCGCTTATTCAATCGCACTGCTACATCAATGTCTAAGCCAACGACGATAATCATGGGTCTTACTCTGATGCTGATGTTGGGCATTGCACTCCTGCTTCCGGTACATGCCATGGCTGAAACTACCGGCGGTCTGCAAGCAATTACCACGACGCCGGCAGCAGGTGGCGGACAGAATTATTCTTTAAGTATTCAAACATTACTGTTCTTAACAGCGCTGTCTTTTATACCGGCAGTGTTGTTAATGATGACCAGCTTTACCCGCATCATTATCGTGTTGTCCTTGTTGCGTCAGGCGTTGGGCACACAGTCAGCGCCTCCGAATCAGGTGATGGTTGGCTTGGCACTGTTCTTGACTTTATTTGTGATGGGACCGGTGTTCGATAAAATTTATGCAGACGCTTATCAACCGTTTTCAGAAAATAAAATATCGATGTCGGAGGCCATGGACAAAGGTGTCGCGCCGTTGAAAAAATTCATGATGAAACAAACCAGGCAAAGTGATTTGGCCTTGTATGTAAAACTGTCAAACACACCAGAACTACAAGGCCCGGAAGACGTTTCTTTACGGATTTTGATCCCCGCATTTATCACTAGCGAATTAAAAACTGCCTTCCAAATTAGCTTTGCGATTTTTATTCCTTTCTTGATTATCGATATGGTGGTCGCTAGCGTATTGATGTCTATGGGGATGATGATGGTGTCGCCAGCTATCGTGTCATTACCATTTAAGCTCATGCTATTTGTATTAGTCGACGGCTGGCAGTTATTGATTGGTTCGCTGGCGCAGAGTTTTTATTAGCAGACCGCATTAAAAATAATTTAAAAACAAGAGGAAAAGTATGAGCCCAGATAGCGTCATGTCACTCGGCCGCCACGCAATGGAAGTCACTCTGATGGTGTCTGCGCCACTGTTATTAGTCGCACTTGGGATTGGTTTGATCGTCAGTATTTTTCAGGCGGCAACCCAGATCAATGAAACGACCTTGTCTTTCATCCCTAAGTTAGTCGGTATTTTTGTCACCCTGATTATTGCTGGACCTTGGATGCTGTCGGTTTTAACTGATTACATGCGTGAGATGTTTACCAGCATCGCTACTCTGGCGAGCTAAGTTTTAGTACATCAGCCAGTCCCTCAGCAGATCGTTCAGCACAACTACGAATTAGATAGTCCTATGGTTTCCTTTTCAGGAAATGACCTGATCGCATTAATCGCTTCTTTTATCTGGCCCTTAACCAGAATTTTAGGCATGATTGTGATCGCTCCTCCGTTTGGCAATAACAGCGTCCCTGTGCAAGTTAAGCTAGTGCTTGGCGTTATGATTGCATTAATCGTCGCTCCCATCATTCCCCCTCTTAAAAATGTAGACATGATCTCTCTCACGGGAATCATGATTTTGACGCAGCAATTTGTGATCGGCTCCGCAATGGGTTTTATGATGCGCGTCACGTTTGCCGGGATTGAGATGGCTGGTGAAGCGATAGGTCTGACTATGGGTTTGGGCTTTGCGACTTTCTTCAATCCACAGACGCAGGGCCGCTCATCGGCGATCAGTCAGTTTATGGTGCTGCTGGCGACCTTACTTTTTTTAACCTTAAATGTACATTTGTCGTTGATCGCTACCTTGGTCGATAGTTTTAAGACGATTCCAATTTCTACTTCGTTGACGATGGGATTTAGCTTTCAACGTTTAGCGTTGTGGGGTGGCGAAATTTTTAGTATTGGTATGCGTTTATCTTTGCCAATTGTTGCGGCCTTGCTGATCACTAATATTGCATTGGGGATTTTGACTCGTGCTGCGCCTCAACTTAACTTGTTTGGTATCGGCTTCCCGATTACGATCGGCGTAGGATTTTTAATGCTGAGTATGGTATTGCCGTATTGGATGATTCCGTTCGAGAATGCTTTCCAAAAAACGATTGAGGCTATACTGTCTTTGGGAATCCCGATAAATCCCTAATCTCATAATCTCCCCAAGCGCCTCTTTAGTGTAAATCTATATGATGCAGACCGATCTTCTACCCTCCTCCGCATCACAGTCGACATCCTTCAGCGCCTTATATTCAACGGAGGAAATCCGTGCCATCGAATCTGCATCGCTTGTGACCTCACCGGATGGCAGCCTGATGCGTGCGGCTGGTGTGGCAGCCGCAACACTGGCGAAAACCTTAATTGCAGATCATTCAGCGCCTTCTTCCAGCTTTGAACTAACAGCAAACCCGGCGTCAAGCTCGGTGCCAAGTTCAATTGACATATTGGTGTTAGCAGGTCCGGGCAATAACGGTGGTGACGCATTGCAAGTGGCGTATTTGTTAGCTGCATCAGGCGAGCGGGTATCCGTCATTATTACGCATGGAATCGAACACTATTCTCCAGAAGCAAAAGACAGTCTGGTGCAGGCGCAATCAAGCCAGGCACACTTTTTTGGCTTAGATTATTTAGCCCAAACATCGGGTAAGCGTTGGTCATTGGTAATCGATGGTTTGTTTGGAATTGGACTAAGACATCCGATCGAGGGTAAAACCTATAAGCTAATCGAGCAGCTCAATCAATATGCCACAATCGCCAGAATCCCAGTGCTGGCGCTCGACGTACCTAGTGGCCTAAATGCCGACACCGGGCAAGTCATTGGTAAAAATGGGATCGCAGTGCGGGCAACCCATACGATTACTTTTATCGCCAACAAACCTGGTTTGCATACCGCGGCTGGCAAAGATTATGCAGGTATCGTTAAAGTTGCTGATCTGGGTATTGATGCATCTCTATATCCGCCACCCCAAGCACGCTTGTGTCACCCGTCGGAGCTGATGGCGGCACTCAGTCCAAGGCAGCAAGATAGCCATAAAGGGAGTTTTGGCGATGTGTTTGTAATTGGTGGTGCGGATGGAATGGCAGGTGCGGCACTATTGTCTTCTCGTGCAGCGTTGCATTGTGGCGCGGGTCGGGTGTTTATCGGCAGTATGACAACACCTCCGCTGACGCATGACCCGATCAATCCTGAGTTAATGTGCCGCAACGCTGACGATGTGCATTTTAAAAACTGCGCTATCGTCATTGGGCCTGGCTTGGGTCTATCGGATAAAGCCCGGTTATTGTTGGAACAATGCCTGCAAGAAGCCAGCGCCATCGTGATTGATGCGGATGCATTGAATTTAATTGCCAATAACGGATCGCTGCAATTACTCGTCCATGCAAGATCGGGCAAAGCAGGCCTCACTGCTAAAACTGCACTAAGCGCTTCAAACAAAACAGATCAGACCGTACGCACCATCCTCACGCCACATCCTCTAGAAGCCGCTCGTCTGCTCGGTATTAGTGTAGAAGCGGTGCAGGCAGACCGCCTTCAAAGCGCGCGCAAGCTGATGAATAAGTTCAATGCCACGGTCATCTTAAAAGGTTCGGGAACCATCATCGCCACACCAGATGAACAGATTACCATCAACACCAGCGGCAATCCCGCATTAGCTACAGGCGGAACAGGCGACGTATTAGCAGGCATCTGCGGAGCATTGCTAGCGCAAGGACTGACGGCGCAAGCGGCGGCAGGGCTAGCAGTCTGGCTCCATGGCAAAGCAGCTGATCTGCTGGTAGAACAAGGTATAGGTCCGGTAGGACTAACCGCCAGCGAGCTCATCATGATGGTACGACGCTGCATTAACCGTCTTGGCTAAACTCAGGACATCAGTCGAAATGAGGTAAATTACCTGAGAAAATTAATATACTCAGATAGAGTATAACCAATAATCATAGGTATTGTCCATATTATCTCTGGACGATTAAAAATACTCCCCTATTTCATCAAAAATAAATTCTATGTTTTATTGCAAAAATACTATGAATTAAAGTTACCGTATCAAAGTCACCGCATCAAAATAAAAGCATCAAATTCCCAAATCTAAACGGCCTGCGGTGATTTTTATGGTGCGGGCGCAGCGCGCCGCAATCGACAAATCGTGCGTCACCAAGACTAAAGTTGATCCACGTTCCCGATTGAGCGCAAACATTAACTGGATTACTGCCTCGCCAGTCACGGCATCCAAACTCCCGGTCGGTTCATCGGCAAACAGTAACGGTGGCTCAGTCACAAAAGCACGTGCCAATGCTACCCGCTGCTGTTCACCACCAGATAAATATTTTGGATAATGCTGCAAACGGCTAGATAAACCCACCCGCCCTAGCATCTCAGTTGCCTTATTCCGTGCTTGAGAATCACCACGTAACTCCAGCGGCAGCATGACATTTTCCAGCGCGCTCAAATGCGCTAGTAACTGAAAGGATTGAAAAACAAAACCCAGTTTTTCTTTTCTAAACTGTGCCCTTCCATCTTCATCCAAGGCGAAAATATCAATCCCGTCCAAGATTACTTTACCTTCGCTCGGTGTATCCAGTCCAGCCAAGATACCAAGCAAAGTTGATTTACCTGAGCCAGAAGCGCCAACAATCGCAAGCGTCTCCCCCTCTTGCGCGGTAAAATCAATTTCTCGCAAAATATTCAGCGTACCGGTTGCATCGCTGACCTGCTTGGACAAATGTTTGACTTCAATAGAGAGTCGTAAATTAGTATTTTGATTCGCTGATGCATTCATTGTTAGGTCCACAGGCAATTCTTTAGGAAGATTCATGCTTTTTTTAAATAAAAAAAATGTGCTGGAATTATGCAGCAGATTGACTCATTCATTAGCTAGATTATTTAGCGAGATCGTCATGTTAAGGCGCAACGTGGTTGCCCGCTCGTCGATCAACTTATCGATCAACTTATCGACCAACTTATCGACCAACTTATTGACCAACTTATTGACCAACTTATTGACCGCTTTATCGATCAGCTTACTAGCGACAACAGTGATAGCAATTTCAGCACCCATAGTACATGCAGCGAATCATTCTGCATCAAAAACTGTGCTCGTGCTTGGTGATAGCTTATCTGCAGAATACGGCTTAACACGCGGTACCGGCTGGGTCGCATTATTAGAAAAACGTTTGCAAGAGAAAAAAATTCCGTCCACCGTCATCAACGCCAGTATCAGCGGCGAAACCACCAGCGGTGGTAAAGCTAGATTAGATAAACTGCTGATCCAATATCATCCCGACGTGGTGGTGATCGAACTTGGCGGTAACGATGCGTTGCGCGGTCTGGCATTGGGTGCATCAGAAACAAATTTTCGCGATATGGTGATCGCCAGCAAAAAAGCAAAAGCCAAAGTGGTACTGATTGGCATGCAAATTCCACCCAATTATGGTCGTGATTACACAGAACGATTTTTCTCTATCTATGCCAAAGTCGCCAAAGAACAGCAAACCGCCTTAGTCCCATTTCTATTAGAAGGCGTGGCCGATAAGCCGGAGCTATTCCAGGCTGATCGCATTCACATGGTCGCTGCAGCACATCCAGCGATACTCGACAATGTCTGGCCTCAATTGAGTCCCCTAATTGGTCAATCAGTTAGTTCATCTATCAAGCAATCAACAACACCAGTGACTACACCAGGTAAAAAATAATTTAATGAAATATCCAGAACTCATCAGCTTTAATGATGTGGTGCCCAGACTTAGTGAGTTTGACGCCATCATTGATGCACGCACTCCGTCTGAATTTGCCGAAGATCACATCCCAACTGCCATCAATTGTCCTGTTTTAAATGACGAAGAACGTATTCGCGTTGGTACCATGTATAAACAAGTCAGTGCATTTGAGGCTAAAAAAATCGGTGCAGTCCTTGTCGCAAAAAATATCGCCCACCATGTAGAGTCCAACTTTTTAAACATGCCAAAAGATTGGAAACCCTTGATCTACTGCTGGCGTGGCGGTAACCGTAGCGGATCAATGGCACATATATTTGCCAAGATAGGCTGGCCAGTCGTACAGCTTGACGGCGGCTATAAAAACTATCGTCAGCATGTCAACCAGGCGCTACCAGTATTAGCAGATACGATACGATGGCAAGTGATTTGTGGCACTACTGGCAGCGGCAAAAGCCGCTTATTACAGACCCTAAAAACCCAAGGTGCGCAAGTGCTGGACCTAGAACAGCTAGCTATGCATCGTGGCTCAGTTTTAGGACATTTACCGAGCCAGCCACAACCCTCACAAAAAATGTTTGAAAGCCAGATATGGCAAACACTACGATATTTTGATCCAGAGCAGCCGGTGTTTGTGGAATCAGAAAGTAAAAAAGTTGGCAACCTGCGCGTACCAGATCAAATCATACAAACTATGCGTGCTGCACCCTGTATTGCACTTAGTTTGGCAACTACAGACCGGGTACAGTTGTTGATGCAAGACTATGCTCACTTTGTAACGGATGCAGAAAATTTAAATCGCCAGCTGGATTGTCTGGTCAGCTTGCACGGCAAAGAAAAAATCCAGCATTGGAAACATTATGCAAGCAATGGCCAGATGGAAAATTTGGTCGAAGAGCTGCTGCAACAGCATTACGACCCAGCTTACTTACGGTCTATCGATAAAAATTTTTTACAATATCCGCAAGCAGATGCGATCTTGCAGACGGGCATAGAAACGCAAAATTTTGAGGCGACTGCGAGCCGTATTTTAGAGAAGGTAGTTTGATTTAAAACTGATGGCGAGCTGACAAAAATTTCTAAACGTAAAAAACGGTGGCATTGCACCACCGTCTTTTTGTCCTTGTGTCAGCGACATTATGAGGAATCGTAGAGACCTCGGATCCGCTATTAAATACGGAATGGTATTACACAAATTGTAGGTGTTACTTGTATTACTAAGGTAATTGCAATTTCAAAAAAACTACATGAAACCCGATAGAGCATTACTACTCATTCCACCTCATAATAACCGGAACGATAAAAAAAACCGGAACTCACTCGATCCAACTTGGGTATGAAAAAGTTCTTGTCGTTCGCTGTTGTCGTTTGTCGATATCGACCTCCTTCTTTGAACCAGTTACGCACCTAATATATAACAAGGTTTAGCGATGAAGAAGATAAAAATAACTATCGATTTCAAATCAAGATTAAAAAAATCAACCAAACAATATTGCTGAAATTGATCTGAGTTTTTAATCTGAATTTGTCGGTAATTACTAAGTGTGTATCAGCGCAAACCCGGCGCCTTCACTTTGGTCATTGCAGACATTGCGCCGCTTCCGATAGACGCACCAAACTTCTTCAGCACACGTTCTGGCAAACCTTCTTTTTGCGTGTAATCAACAATATCTTCTGCTTTTAAAACGTCGCGTGCAACGCTGTCAATTGTGCCAAAATCGTCGGCCAAACCCATCTCAACAGCACGGCTACCGATCCAAAATAAACCGGAGAAAGTTTCTGGCGTTTCTTTCAAACGAGATCCTCGACCTTGACGCACAGTTGCAATAAATTGCTGATGGATATCGTTTAACATCTCTTGCGAAAACGCTCTTTGTTTTGTGGTCTGAGGAGAAAACGGATCCATAAATCCCTTGTTCTCACCAGCAGTCATCAAGCGTCGCTCTACGCCCAATTTCTCCATCAATCCGGTAAAGCCAAAACCATCCATCAACACGCCGATAGAACCAACGACACTAGCCTTATTGACGAAAATTTTATCTGCCGCAACAGCAATATAGTAACCACCGGAGGCGCACATTTCATCCACCACCACATATAGTTTCTTCTGTGGGTACAGCTTACGTAATCGTTGAATTTCATCATTGATCATGCCGGCCTGTACTGGACTGCCACCAGGACTATTGATGCGCATAATAATGCCGACCGAACCTTCGTCAGAAAAAGCCCGGTCGAGCGCGGGGATAATCGCTTGTGCGCTGGCATTACCTTCTGAATCAATCTCACCATTAATCTCAACCAATGCTGTATGCCGGCCAGGATTGTCCATTTCTGAAGTACGATAATCACTAAAGAAATAGAAACCGCCGAGTATCAGTGCGACAAAAATCAATTTAAAAAAGATACCCCAACGGCGACGTAAGCGTTGCTCTTTTAATGATTCGCTCGCCAGCTTTTCTAACAAAGTCCGCTCCCAGCCAGATTGAGACAAGCTACTTGTCGCAGAACTTGGGGTGTTATTTTCGGGAGTCATAGAATTTTCTGTCATACAATTTTTAAGAATAGTTTTAAAAAATCAGGCAATCACTGGTGTGACGTAATCATCCGGGTACCAGACAATTTTGCCCTCTTGCTCATTGATATTCAGTTTTCTCAAGCGCCCACCACGGCATGGACCACCCGTACAATTGCCAGTATCCGGCGTATAGATTGCGCCATGAGTAGCACACATAATATATAAACCGCTGGATTCAAAAAACTCACCGTGATTCCAATCCAGCTCAATCGGAACATGCGCACAGCGATTTAAATAGGCATGCGCAGCGCCCTTGTAACGAATCACGAATCCAGTCGCATCATGACCACCGGCAGTCACTGGAAAACGTATCCCATTGCCACCGTCTTTAAGATCAGCCGAGGCGCAAATCGTAATTTCAGTCATGACTCCGTCCTGTCAGATCGTCAAGATAATAAGGTTTAGGCATTGCAGCTCAACCATGCATGCAACTCGCCAACTGTTTTTGCAGAATATAAGGGGTTTAAAGAATGTAAGGATGCTGCATCATGCGCGCCATATTCCACTGCAATTGCCGCAGCACCTGCATTACTCGCCATCAACAAATCATGTGATGTGTCACCAATCATGACGGTGCGCTGCATGTCTTGCCCTAACTCCCGGGTCAGCTCTTGTAACATCGCTGGATGCGGCTTAGAAAACGTTTCGTCAGCACAACGAGTCGCATCAAATACCGACAGCAAATTCGCCGTGTGCAAAGCACGGCTTAAACCTACGCGCGTTTTGCCCGTTGCTACCGCAAGGAAATAACCTTCTTGCGACAATTCCGTCAGCATTTGCCGTACACCGGGGAACAGAGGCAACTCGTGATCTTTTGCCAGATAGTGGTGACGATAACGCTCAACCATGCGGGGATAATATTTAGGATCAATATCAGGCATCGCCGATTGCATGGCGTCCATGAGCGACAATCCAATCACATAGGATGCTGCTTTCTCGTCGGGTACGGGCAAACCAAGATCTTTTGCTGACGCCTGGATACAGTGAACGATGGTTGCCGTGCTATCCATCAAAGTACCGTCCCAATCAAACACGATAAAATCAAATTGCTTTTTTGCCATATTCTTTATTCACCGCAAACCGCATAATTCTTTTTGCAAATCATCAACATTGAAGTACCAGGCTACTGAACTTAAGGCAGCAAGACGAAGACAACAATGGGACTAATAATTTAGAAATGAATAAGCTTTTCTGCCGACTATTTGATGTTGTGGAAGTAAGTATTTTACTATTAAATTATTTCAATAATAATAAAATATTAAGTTTATTGGGTTTATGAAGTTATGATCAGCTTTTATTTTAGCTTTTAAGCGTTTTCAAAAAATCCTCACAGTCTTTTGGCAACTTGGCATTGAGCGTCATTGACTCGCCTGTTTCTGGGTGCATAAAAGTAATCTGATGCGCATGCAAAAACATTCTCTTCAAAACGCCGCGATCTGCGGTTGGCTTTAATAAAGCACGATTTAGCGCAAAGTCACCGTACTTATCATCACCTGCAATCGCAAAACCGCTAAAGGATAAATGCACGCGGATTTGATGTGTGCGTCCGGTTTTTAATTCAGCCTCTAATAATGCGTAGTCTTGATATTTTTTCTTTAGAGAAAATACCGTATGCGACTCCATGCCATCAGCCTGTACCCGAACCCGTCGCTCACCCTCTGCGGTCGTGTATTTATGTAGTGGCAGCTTAATATGCTGACGCGCATTTTTCCAGTCGCCATGGATTAAGGTCAGGTAACGCTTGTCGGTGCTGCCTTCACGCATTTGCTCATGCAAATTAGTCAAGGCCGACCGTTTTTTTGCTAACAGTAAAACACCTGAGGTTTCTCTATCCAGTCTGTGAACTAGCTCCAGGAATTTAGCATCCGGGCGAGAAGCGCGCAGTTGCTCAATCACACCGTAACTAACACCAGAACCACCATGCACGGCAACGCCAGCGGGTTTGTCGATAATCAAGAGCTGTTTATCTTCAAACAAGATAGTAAATTCTGCCCCCGGTACGACTTGCGTTGATGTTTCTGCAATACGGACTGGCGGAATACGCACCACGTCACCCTCTTTCAGGCGATATAGCTGATCGATACGACCTTTGTTAACTCTGACCTCACCCGAGCGCAAAATCCGGTACACATGGCTTTTTGGTACGCCTTTACAGATGCGTATCAAATAGTTATCGATGCGCTGACCTGCGTCCTCTTCTCCGATAGAAACGAGCTGAACCTGCGGCTGAACTTGCGATGAAGCCTGTGAGGGATGGTTGGAAGCACTTTCTTGCGCCTGTTTTTCAGGTGGCTTCCTATTATTTATCGCTAAGTCCTTCATTTTGAATATATAATCATTTTCGCTTCAGCTTTAGGCTGTAGTAGGTGTAGAAATAAATGGTGGAACAAACGCGTATTCTACACAGGGGCATGTCCGTCGGCCTCGCCAATTTGCAAATTCGATGGAAAAGATGTGTATGCACATCATTATGCTGGTCAGGGTTACAACCAATTGTGGTAATCGGATTTTGTGTAATGATTTGGATCAGAAGGTTTGAATTGTAAGGATAAGTCCAGCAAGAGATATCTGTATATTTATTACAGATGTGCTTGCAGGTTGATAGTTTTAATCCAGTGTGATCGATCCTGCCAAACACAATTTTATTAAAGATGGTTTGGCGCTCATCAAGTTGCTCATCGCCTGGCGTTGTCTTCCTGTTGCAACAAAAAATAGGAATCAGATAACGCGGGGGACATGTGCACTCGATCCACGGTTGAAACTATCCGCGCCTAGTGCGCAATAGAACAATGAGAAGAATGATGGCAGTACTGAAAAGATGCAGCGAAAAATATCCTCGCTCACTCGTTTAGCTACTCGCCCAGCAATTTTTATTTCTGTTGCGCCTGAGGCATTTCCCGCCCCCTCAAACTCTCCGTTCTCGCATACATCCCCAATGTAAGCAAGTTGCCAGCCTCACTCTACAGAGGTAGCAACAAAAGATGACCATAAGGTCACGGAGTAAAAAATGAAACGCATGCTATTTAATGCAACGCAGCAAGAAGAACTGCGCGTCGCCATCGTCAATGGGCAAAAACTCATCGACATCGATATCGAAACCGCCGGACGTGAATTACGTAAGTCCAATATTTACAAAGGCGTTATCACCCGTATTGAACCCTCACTTGAAGCCTGTTTTGTCAATTACGGCGAAGAACGTCACGGCTTTTTGCCTTTTAAAGAAGTCGCCCGCGGCTACTTTAAAGAAGGTATCGACGTCCGTAACACCAGCATCAAAGATGCGTTACGTGAGGGCCAGGAAATCATGGTCCAGGTCGAAAAAGAAGAGCGTGGCAATAAAGGCGCTGCTCTTACCTCTTTCGTCTCCTTGGCAGGTCGCTATTTAGTTCTGATGCCAAATAATCCGCGTGGCGGTGGTGTGTCCCGTCGCGTTGAAGGCGAAGATCGTCAAGAACTACGTGAAACCATGGACAAACTGGATCTGCCAGGTGGTATGTCCGTGATTGCTCGTACCGCAGGTATTGGTCGTAATGTCGATGAATTGCAATGGGATTTAAATTACCTGATGCAACTTTGGCGTGCGATTGAAGGCGCAGGCAAATCTTCTGCTGGCGCCTTCCTGATTTATCAAGAATCCTCACTCGTGATTCGTGCGATCCGCGATTATTTCCAACCGGATATCGGCGAAATCCTGATCGATACTGACGAAATCTACGAACAAGCTCAGCAGTTCATGAGCCACGTTATGCCAGACATGGTGCACCGTGTTAAGCGTTACAGTGACGACGTGCCGCTGTTCTCACGTTTCCAAATCGAACATCAGATCGAAACCGCTTACAGCCGCACAGTACCATTGCCATCGGGCGGCGCAATCGTGATTGATCACACTGAAGCCTTAGTCTCAGTTGACGTCAACTCTGCGCGCTCTACCCGTGGTGGCGATATCGAAACAACGGCTTTCAATACGAATTGCGAAGCAGCCGAAGAAGTAGCGCGCCAGCTGCGTTTGCGCGATTTGGGCGGTTTGATCGTGATCGATTTTATCGATATGGAAAACGCCAAAAACCAGCGTGAAGTCGAAACCCGCTTAAAAGATGCCCTGCGCTATGACCGCGCACGCGTCCAGATGGGGAAAATTTCGCGCTTTGGTCTGATGGAATTGTCCCGTCAACGCCTGCGGCCTTCCTTGTCTGAAGGCAGCCATGTTACTTGCCCGCGTTGCAATGGCACAGGTCATATTCGCGATACCGAATCATCTGCTTTACAAGTCCTGCGCATTATCCAGGAAGAAGCAATGAAAGAAAACTCAGCAGCGATTCATGTGCAATCGCCTGTTGATGTTGCGGCCTTCTTGCTGAATGAAAAACGTGGTGAAATTCTAAAGATAGAAACGCGTCATCGCGTCACTATCATCCTGATCCCGAACACGCATCTGGAAACACCCCACTACAAGTTAGAACGTCTGAAACATGACGATCCGCGCTTGGAAGAATCTCACGCCAGTTACGCTATGGCAGAGCAGGCAGATACTGATATTGGCTATAGCAAGCGTCAGAAAGAAGACATCAAGCCGCGTCAGGAAGCGATGGTCAAGAGTATTACACCTGACACTGCACCTATCGTAGAACGTAAGGAAGTCGTCGCGCCAGTGCTTGTCGCACCTGTAGCAGCAAGTGAAGGCTTCTTCACTAAGTTCCTGAATCTGTTCCGCGCCAAACCGGCTGAACCTGCTGTCGCTAGCGTTGCAACAGCGGATGCAACACAAACTCGCGAGCGTTCAGACCGTGGTGAGCGCGATCGTAATAATCGTGGCAATCGTAATGGCAATCGCAATGGCAACCGCAACGGCAATAATCGTGGACGTGATCGTGATGATAAAGAAGAACGCCCGGTCAATGCACGTGCCGATAAAGAAGTAAAAGACGAAGCGACAAAAATTGCCGCGCCAGAACAAGCTCAGCCACAACAACAACGCCAACCAAAGCAAGCGCGTCCTCCACGTGAAGACCGCGAGCCGCAAGAAGGCCGCACTGAAGCTAAAGAAGGCAAACCGGAAGGACGTCGGGATCGTCAGCCACGCCAGCGTGGTGAGCGCAAAGATAGCGTAGCTACTGAAACAATGTCTTTGGATACAACTGCCAATACCCAAACAGCAGCACCGGTAGTAGTTACGCCAGTAGCGGTTAATAATGAAGCTGTGGACAACACCAATCTCGCCTTAAACGCCAACGGCAATCCGGTTGACGCCGAGACCAGCGAGCAAGGTGAAAGCCGTCGTCGTCGTCGTCGCGGTGGTCGCAATCGTAATCGTCGTGATCGTGAAGCTGGCGACAATACGGATACTAACGAGAGCAATGATAACCAAGAAGCAACTGACCATCATGAAGTGCATGAGGCGCATAAGACCCGTCAGCATGTCGAGGTTGAGCAAGCACCTGCACCAATATTGTCATTGGTAACGCCAGCGATATCACCAACTGCGGTGTCTGAAATTGTTACAGCGCCGGTTGCTGTATTTGGTACGGCATCTGGTATGGCAGCTACTCCTGCTGCCACTCCTGCAACTACTCCGGTTCCTGCACCTGATCTTGTTTCAACACCCGTCTCTGTGCCAGAATCTACAACGGAACCTGTAACAGCGGTCACGTCTGCGCCGGTTACTGTCGCAACGATTGCTACAGACAAAGCAGCAGAGCCAGCGATCGTCAATCATGTTGTGACTACTGCTGAAGCTGCGCCAGTTGAAGCAGTACCTACACCTGAGACTCCTGCACCGGTGCAAGCTAGTCTTGATCTTGTATCAGCACCGGCATTGTTAGTGCCAGCAGCGTCGGCGACTGAAGTAACGCCAGCGCCTGCCAAGCCAGCTGAAACTATCGTCAGTGCCGCTAGCTCTGATGTGGCAACTGAGGTCGCAAGCAATGTTAAAGCTGACATTGCAACGCCGGCTGCGTTACATCAGGCGGTTTCGGTCGAAGCAGCAACACCAAGTGCGCCTGTTATGAAACCCGTTGCACCTGTCGTTATGCCTGTAGAAAGCTTAAACACTATGTTAGAGCAAGCAGGTTTAGCTTTGGCGAGCACCGATCCAGAAAAATTGCGTGCGGCACAAGCGGCAGCGGCAACCGTTAATGTTGCACCGCGTGTACCACGCGAACGCAAACCGGTAGTGCCAGTCTCATCAGAACCCTTAGTAATGATGGAAACTAAGAAAACACCTGCACCGTAAATGCGCTGTTTGTATTTTTATCGTATTCATTAGCGTCTAAATTCAGGTACTGGATACGGCGCTTAATACAGACCTAAATGCATACAAATAACGACCCGATAACAGCAATGTTGTTGGGTCGTTTTTTTGTATTCAACCAGTTATTCCATCTCGTGGTATCTTTTTGCTCTAAACATCATTTGATCACCCGGTTGAATTGATTCTGCCTCGCTGATTTTGCCCAGCCAGTTGTGCCTGACTAATTGTGTTTGGCTGATTTGATTCACAGGTTCTGATTCGCTAACACTGCACCACTTATTTTGAATTCAATGTCTGAAAAATTTATCCCACTAGCCGACTTCCGGCAACGACAGCCAACGCTGATCGTTCCAGGTTTATTGGAGCAACCAAATGGACAGTTGCTTGATAGCCTGCAACGCCCTTTGCATGACCTTCGCATCTCGGTAACAGATCGTTGTAACTTCCGCTGCGTGTATTGCATGCCGAAAGAAGTTTTTGATAAAGACTATCGTTTTTTACCGCATACATCGCTGCTCAATTTTGAAGAAATAACCCGCATCGCCCGTATCTTTATCTCCCACGGCGTGAGTAAAATCCGCTTGACCGGCGGTGAGCCCTTGTTACGTAAAAATATCGAAAAGCTGATCGCCATGTTAAGCAGTTTAAAAACACTGGACGGACGCGATCTTGATCTGACCCTGACCACCAACGGATCGTTGCTGGCGCGCAAAGCACAAAGTCTGAAAGACGCTGGCTTAACCCGTGTCACGGTATCGCTGGACTCGCTCAATGATGCCACTTTCAAACAAATGAATGATGTCGATTTCCCGGTGTCCGATGTGCTTGATGGCATCGCAGCAGCGCATCAGGCGGGGCTTGGTCCAATCAAAGTTAACATGGTTGTTAAAGCGGGTTTAAATGATCAGGAGATCGTTCCCATGGCGCGCTATTTTAAAAACACGCCACATATTTTGCGCTTTATAGAATACATGGACGTGGGTGCCTCAAATGGATGGAAGTTAGATGAAGTCATCCCATCGGCAGAGGTAGTAAGGCGCATCAACGCTGCCGGCATGCCGCTCCAGGCAATCGATGCAAATTACACAGGCGAGACCGCCGCCCGTTGGCGCTATGCCGATGGCAGCGGTGAAATCGGCCTGATCTCCAGCGTCACACAAAGTTTTTGCCACGATTGCAGCCGCGCCCGGCTATCTACCGAGGGCAAGCTGTACACTTGCCTGTTCGCCAGCCATGGTCATGATTTACGCGCCTTAATCAGAGATGATGACAAGCAGCACAGTGATCTTGCCATCGCCAATGTCATCAAACAACTATGGCAGCAACGCACTGATCGTTATTCGGAATTACGCAGCCAAAATACAGATGAACTTCAGATCACCAGGAAAAAAGTGGAGATGTCTTATATTGGCGGCTAACTTCGGTGGCTAAATTCGGTGGCTAAATTCGATAACCGACTTCGGCGGCTAAGGATAAGTAAAATATACTCCTACCATGTATATTTTTATTGTCCATATGTTCTCTGCACAATAAGGCATATTCCATAAAAATAATGGGGAGTATATTCGCACACCACCATTATTTGATCTATAACAAGGGATAAGAATGTCTCTGGGTTTAAGCTTATTTGCATAAGCTCCAGTAACTTCCAGAACTCAAATCGCAACACATTCCATGGCTCGCAGACATGACCAGCATAGATAAGCAACTCATTACCGGACTGATACTCGCAGGTGGTCGTGGTACACGTATGGGCAGCGTGGACAAAGGTTTGCAGACTTTTCGCGGTTTGCCGATGGCGATGCACGTGTTGCAGCGCCTCTCGCCACAAGTTGGCAATATGCTCATCAATGCCAACCAAAACTTACTTACTTACGAGAGCTTTGGTGCGCCAGTCTGGCCAGATCACGCGGAGAATGATGATAATCACTTTTTAGGTCCTTTAGCCGGATTACAAACCGGCCTGACCCATTGCAAAACGCCCTATCTAGCCAGTGTGCCATGCGACTCGCCATTTTTACCCGTCAATCTAGTAGAACATCTGGCAGCAGCGTTATTGCAAGAAAACGCGGATCTTGCCGTCGCTGTCACAATGGAATCCAATGGCAACGTCATTGCCAAGCAGGCGCACCCGGTATTTTCTTTAATGAAAATTTCCTTGCTACCGCAGCTGAGTGATTTTTTACGACATGGCGGGCGTAAAGTAGATGCCTGGCATGCAAGCCTGCATTGTGTCGAAGTCGTATTTGAAGATGTCGCCGCCTTCCGTAATATCAATACGCTGCAAGATTTGCGACAATTTGAAACCGGACTAAATTCACACTCCAACCTGACCCGATCTAACTAAGTCGAATCTAACTAAGTCGAATCAAACTATTTTATGAGCGCCAACACCCCAGCCGCAAACCTACATCATCTCCTTAGCTGTTTGTCGGATTACGACCCTAACTCCCTGCCCGTCGCGCAGGCACAGCAGATCATCCAGCTGTTTGTGACGCCAATTGACTCGGTAGAAAAACTCGCCATACGCCAAGCACTTGGACGCGTGCTTGCCGCCGATGTTCTGTCTGGTATTAACGTCCCTGCTTATGATAATTCTGCCATGGACGGCTACGCGTTTATCGGTAGTGATTTACAAAAAAAAGCTACAGACAATAGCGATCCAACAAACCAAACCCTCACATTAAAAGTTGTCGGCGCCGCTTATGCTGGACGCGCCTTTGAAGGCGCAGTACAACCGGGGGAATGTGTACGCATCATGACCGGCGCGGTGATGCCAAGCTCCTGCGATACAGTGATTCCACAAGAATGGACTGTTGAGATAAGCGACAGTAAGCAAGCGACAGAATCAAAGCAAAGCAATCTCGGCAACTTAAAGCAAATCCGCATACCAGCGGCCCAAATAAATGCTGGCGATAACCGTCGCCTCAAAGGCGAAGACTTAGCGATTGGCACAACAGCGCTAAGCAAAGGCAAAATTTTACGGCCTGCCGATCTTGGTTTACTAGCGTCATTAGGCGTAGCTGAAGTGGCCGTACAACGCCGCTTGCGTGTCGCTATTTTCTCAACCGGTGACGAACTGCGATCGCTGGGAGAAACCCTCGATTTAGGCTGCGTATATGACAGCAACCGCTACACCTTATATGGCATGCTCACTCGGCTCGGCTGCGAGATCATCGATATGGGCGTGATCAAAGATGATCCGATATCGCTGGAAGCCGCTTTTCGTTCCGCTGGCGAAAACGCAGATGCCATCATTACCTCTGGTGGCGTGTCGGTCGGCGCAGCGGATTACACCAAACAGATGATGGAAAAATTAGGTGATGTCGCCTTCTGGAGTATCGCTATGCGTCCAGGCAGACCAATGGCATTTGGCAAAATTCAGTCAAATAAGTCTGATCAGGCTAATGGAAAAGGCGCGTATCTGTTTGGTCTACCGGGCAACCCAGTTGCAGTAATGGTCAGTTTTTATTTTTTCGTCCGCGACGCACTGTTGCACATGATGGGTGCTGGGGCAGCAGAATCAACATCAACAACATCATCAACATCGCTACCGCTGGTACCAGCCATCTCAAGCGTCGCTCTGCGCAAGCGCGCTGGTCGCACCGAATACCAGCGCGGCATCGTCTCGGTCGCTACCAATGGACAGCTACAAGTGAGTATCACCGGCTCACAAGGCTCAGGAATTCTGCGGTCAATGTCAGAAGCCAATTGCATGGTGGTACTACACCACGATCAAGCCGATATCGCCGCCGGTGAAAAAGTCGATATTTTATTGTTTGAAGGATTGATCTGAGTTGCGTCCGTCCAATGCCCGACGTCAATCAAAGACGCAATCACTTTCGTTTTTTCGTGGATCAAGAGTGGATACTTCACGTAAGTAACAAAGTATTGCGCCCGAAAATACGCCCTCTTTCACGGGCTATAATCAGCGTTTTAAACATGTGATTATTTCTCAGGAGATGAATTTGAAAGTGCTCAACTGGACCGCTCTTACTTGCGCAAGCCTTAGCCTACTTACTGCTTGTGGTGGGGGCGGTAGCGACTCTGCTAGCAACACTCCAACGGTATCTATTACCAGTGTCACGACAGATCAACTGGTGTATCGCAAGACCAGCAATATGACCATCAAAGGTCAAAATCTCGACCAAGGCATTAACATCTCCAATCCAGCATGCCTGACGATTACCGAAGTCGCCGGAGGCAGCGCAACGCAACGAGTATTCACTTGCAAAATCGTTGCGGTCGGAACGGTAGCGGTGTCCATCACGGCGGGCAACGGATCATCACTTTACTCCGGTAGTTTAACCATTCCTCTGGCTGCACAACCGCAAGTCACAATGCTGACGTCAATGGGTACGATTGTGATTGAGCTTAACCCGGCCAAAGCGCCGATCACGGTCGACAACTTTTTACAATATGTAGAAAGTGGCTTTTATGTGAATAAGATTTTCCATCGAGTGGTCAGCAATTTTGTCGTTCAGGGCGGCGGCTACACTAGCGATTTACAACAACCTGCGACATTAGCCGCCATTGCGCTGGAATCCAACAATGGCTTAAGTAATCTTCGTGGCAGTATCGGCATGGCGCGTACCTCTGTGGCAAATTCTGCGACATCTCAGTTTTATTTTAACGTCGTAGATAACACGACATTGGATTACAGCAACGCCACTAATCCGGGTTATGCCGTCTTCGGCAAGATTGTGACCGGGCTTACTATCATGGATCAGATTAGTACGGTTCCAACGACGACCAGCGGTAGTTTCACTAATTTACCCGTTACCCCAGTGGTGATTAATTCAGCAGTGCAAACACAATAATATGATAGCCTTCTAGCAGCTATTCCTGGTTTGTACTGTAATTTGGTTTTTCCTCGCTTGTTTTATATCGTTATTTTAGAAATTAATAACTACCCAGACTACTAGACTGGGCATCATACAAAGGGTAATCATGAACAAACTGTTGAAATCAATACTGCTAGTCGCCTCATCCTTATTCATCATCAGCACAGCCCAAGCCAAAGACGAGCCTAAAAAAGCCTCTGCATCTGCGTCTGCGTCAGCTACGGTATCGGCCTCGGCCAAGGTGGAGCTGTTGGATATCAATAGTGCGACTAAAAAAGAATTGTCCGAATTGCCTAAGATTGGCGATGCACGTTCTGATGCAATCATCAAAGGTCGCCCGTATAACGGTAAAGATGATTTGTTGAACAAAAAGATTTTGCCGGCGGATGCGTATAACAGCATCAAAGATCTGATCATTGCCAAACAAAAACCGGATGCAAAAAAGAAGTAACTTAGATCATCAATCCATCATAAGTAAGCAAAGACTTATGCTGCGCCAATAAAAAAAGCTAGATGCAATGCATCTAGCTTTTTTATTCTCGGGTGACTGCAAACTCGCTAAAGCGAATCACAAATTTTATCGCTATAGCTCCTCAGAAAAATCCCTCACAACCGTTTGGGAACCTCTAAGCTACCTCCACACCGCTCCTACGCCTATACTTGCTTACGACGCTTGGCAACCAAGGCCAGAATGCCCATACCTAAACCAAGCAGCAATGGTGTTGCTGGCAGTGGAACATCGTTAGACACGTTGCTGACATTGGTAAAAACAAAGTTTTCGTCGTTGTAATTAAAATCGCCACCGTTACGTAAATCTTCAAAAGCGACATAAACCCCAGCAGGAACAAACGCATCGCCGCCATAAGAGTTGGAGTAAACATGATTTACGCCATCAGAGTTAGACGATTTTTGCGAATACCAAGTATCGCCATTGTTTAGCACATTCAAACGAAATACTAAATTATCACCCGCATTGACAGCGCCGAAATTCAGCAAGTCGCCGTAGTTAGACGTGTGATTATTCAAGCCAAAGATACCGGTATCAACGCCGTTGACCAACAAGCTGAGTGTGTTGGTATAACCAGCAGTAGAACCTGCAAAATACGCCATTACATCACCCGCCGAAGTAGCGACGAAAGTATACAAAATCGGGTTCTGTGTACCTATGTTGGTATAGGTGGTAGGAACAGCCAATGCAGAACTGGCAAATCCGACGCTAATACACAAAGCGGCAAATAAAGATTTAAGTTTCATTAAAGCTCCCATTTCAAATATTAGATAAAGCGATCAACTGGTTAATTAGGCAAATGAACAACAAATGGATGAAATACGAAAAGACTATGGAGGCAACGCAATTTTTGTACCATTTTTTCTTCTGTAAAAGCTTTTCATCAAAATATTGCCTGCGACACTCTCGCAAATCCTGGCAGTACATAACCCCGCCTTATTTTTTTCTGCGAGTGGGATTCGAAAATATCTAACAACCGTTGCCTGGCTTAGCTCTCCAAGGACATGGTTCAGTTTTTTGGATTCTAAAAGACCTTTGCTTGAGATTCAATTATTCTCTTGGGCAATTTCTATTTTTATTTCAATTTATAAATGATCGATAAAAATTATTCAAAATCTCAATCTTTTCAGAAAAAAGTCTTTAATTTCTTGAGATGTAAAAGTTTTCGACAACCAGTCAAGATGCATTTTCATCGCGTCCAAATCGTACAATTCCAGCAATGCGCATCAATCCACCAGCGCAGCCGAGTTATCTAGGATAATGATCGCCTCTGCCTTAGATAAATCAGAAATGCTACACACACTCGCCGATCAGATTGAAGACTTACTGCCGCAAACTCAGTGTACTAAGTGCGGCTACCCCGCATGCCGCCCCTATGCCGAGGCGATCGCCAATGGCAGCGCCAATTACAATCAATGCCCACCCGGTGGTCAAGAAGGCATACGGCGCTTGGCAAACTTACTCGGTAAGCCCGTGATCGCGCTAGACGTCAGCCACGGACATGAAAGACCACGACCTGTCGCCTTGATAGATGAAGCCTATTGCATCGGCTGCACGCTCTGCATCCAAGCTTGCCCCGTCGACGCCATCATGGGCGCGGCCAAACAGATGCACACAGTATTGCCTATGCTATGTACCGGATGTGACCTGTGCGTTGCGCCCTGCCCGGTTGATTGCATCAGCATGGTCGAGCTTACGCCAGGCAAGACAGGCTGGGATGCATGGTCGTCAGAACAGGCGGATCAGGCACGCGAGGCCTATCACTTTCGTCAGGCTAGACTCAAAAAAGAACAACAAGAAAACGACGACAGACTCGCCGCCAAAGCAACGACCAAATTAAATGCCTTGATGGACGAACCCGCGTTAACTCCCGAACAAATCGCTGATCGTGATCGCAAAAAAGCCATCATCACCGCTGCGATAGAACGCGCGCGGCTTAAAAAGCTAGAGACAAACTAAGTCCTAAACTAAGTCCTAAACTCAGATCAAAACATAAATCCAGAACCGACATGAACGCAGCCAAACGCCAGATCATTTTTAGCCGTTTCAAAGAGCAAAATCCGCATCCAACCACCGAACTGGAATACACCAGTCCGTTTGAACTCTTGATTGCCGTGCTGTTGTCGGCGCAAGCCACCGATGTGTCGGTCAACAAGGCCACGCGCAAGCTGTATCCGGTCGCGAATACGCCAGAAAAAATATTGGCGCTAGATGTCGATGGTCTGATCCCCTACATTCAGACCATCGGTTTGTTTCGCACCAAAGCTAAAAATGTGATCGCCACCTGCCGCATCCTGATTGAGCAACATGGCAGTGAAGTACCAAAAGAACGTGCTGCATTAGAGGCATTGCCAGGCGTCGGCAGAAAAACGGCGAATGTCGTGATGAATACCGCTTTTGGTGAGCCCACAATTGCGGTAGATACGCACATCTTCCGCGTGAGTAATCGTACTGGCATTGCGCCAGGTAAAAACGTCGATATTGTCGAAGAAAAATTACTCAAATTTGTTCCGGCAGAATTCAAGCTCGATGCGCATCACTGGTTGATTTTGCATGGCCGTTATACCTGCCTGGCGCGCACGCCTAAATGCTGGAACTGCATGATTGCTGATTTATGCGACTACAAACAAAAGACGCCGCAGCCAAAAGGGGCGTAAAGGAACACAAAATACGCCCTACTTGGAGCCATAAGAAGTCCGGGCTAAACAATCCGAAGATAGCCTATTTTTCATATACTCCCCATCAATTCTAATAAAAACCCTTAATTACCCAATGATTTCATTGACGATTAAAATATACTAATAGAGAGTATTTCAATTCCCAGAGATAAAAAAGCACAGGTAACACATTAGTATTGTGCCGCCTGCGCCTTTTTCACTATCCCGTAACGACGGTGATATTTGCCACACCAACCGACTCTTTAAACGATCTTGCAAGCCTCATCAAAATCCAGACGTGGCGACCGTGGGAATACTTTTGCCATATCGCCATAGCCAAGATTGCAAATGAAATTGGCCTTGACCTCGGTCCCAGCGAAGAAGGTCGCATTGACTTTATCCGGATCAAAACCCGACATCGGGCCGCAGTCTAAACCAATTGCCCGTGCCGCCAGCATCAGATAAGCGCCTTGTAAAGACGAGTTGCGAAACGCAGTCGCATCAATCAATCCCTGATTACCAACAAACCAAGACCGTGCATCTGCGTGCGGAAATAACTTTGGCAATTGCTCATAAAACGCCATGTCCATCCCGATGATGGCGGTCACTGGTGCGGCCTTAGTTTTATCAACATTACCCGGTGCCATACAAGCGAGCAACTTGACTTTTTCTTCTGCGCTTTTCACAAAAACCACCCGTGCCGGTGAGCAGTTTGCCGAGGTCGAGCCCCATTTCATCAAATCATAAATCTGCTGCAATTGAGCGTCGCTAACCGGCTTATCCAACCACTCATTATGGGTGCGGGCTTTGGTAAATAAGGTGTCCAGATGTTCTGTTGTCAGCATGGTGTTTCTCCTGTTTAGATATACAAAGGGATGACTTAATTGAGATGCGTGATTGAGGCAATTAAGTGAGACAAGTGAGCTTCTTGCAAAATACCCAAACCAGTAAAGTCGAGCATGGGTGTGGCCACTGTTGCGATTGGTTTTCTTGTTTGAAGCGGCACATGTGACAT
>NZ_JBEONP010000035.1:0-51609 GCF_040544435.1 Undibacterium sp. GrIS 1.2 | reverse complement strand
TGCCGTTGATTTTATTGAATATTCTTGTTTTAAGCCCCTCTAGTTTTGGGCTCATAACCCGAAGGTCGTAGGTTCAAATCCTGCCCCCGCAACCAATCAATTTCAAGTCCTTGACTCTTCAGACTCAAGGACTTTTTTGTTTTCTGCACATTAATTCTCCCTTGGGATGTGTAATCATCCTTAGGACGAGCAACTTAGCTCTCTCCGCCGCGCTATCGTGTCGTATCGTGTTGTCTCCCGCAGTACGATAAAAATGATGGGGATGTTAGACTGCGTTGCCGCTGTACTATCTGATCGTTTTCTGGAAATACCTCCCATGACAAATCCTAGCCTATTCAATACCCTGCCCTTGTCAGCACCATTGCTGGCCAATCTGGAAAGTCTCGGTTATTTAGAGATGACGCCGATCCAGGCAGCGAGCTTGCCCTTGATTCTGGAGCAACGTGACGTGATTGCGCAGGCAAAAACGGGGAGCGGTAAAACGGCGGCGTTCAGTCTGGGCATCCTTGCCAAGCTCAATCCACTCTATTTTGCGGTGCAGGGCTTGGTGATCTGCCCGACGCGTGAACTGGCGGATCAGGTATCGAATGAATTACGTCGCCTGGCGCGCTCGGTAGAAAATATCAAAGTCTTGACCTTGTGTGGTGGTGCGCCGATGCGTCCGCAAATCGCCTCGCTGGAACATGGCGCGCATATCGTGGTGGGAACACCGGGACGGATTCTGGATCATATCGGTCGCGGCAGTATCAATTTAAATACCGTACAGACGCTGGTGCTCGATGAAGCAGATCGTATGGTCGACATGGGATTTTATGAAGATATCTACGGCATTGTTGCGGCGTGTTCACCACGCCGTCAGACGCTATTATTTTCTGCTACTTACCCTGACGACATCCGCAAAGCCAGCGCGCAATTTTTGCGCGATCCAGCAGAAATCAAAGTGGAATCGCAACACACCGGCAGCCATATTGAACAACTGTTTTATCTGGTCACGCCAGAAGAACGCAATGCGGCGGTAGCACGCTTGTTATCGCATTACAAGCCGGTTTCGACGATCGCTTTTTGTAATACTAAGATCCATTGCCGCGAACTGGCAGATGAATTGCAAGCGCAGGGCATCAATGCGCTGGCGCTTTACGGCGACCTGGAGCAGCGCGAGCGTGATGAAATCTTGGTCCGTTTTGCTAATCAAAGTTGTTCAGTACTGGTCGCCACCGACGTTGCAGCACGGGGTCTGGATATCCAGACTCTGGGCGCAGTCATCAATGTTGATGTCTCCAAAGATACTGAAGTCCATATTCATCGCATAGGACGTACAGGTCGTGCTGGCGAAAAAGGTTTAGCGCTCAGTCTGGCAACGCCAAGCGAGAAAAAATGGGTCAAGCTCATCGAAGAATACCAGGGTCAATCAGTGCAATGGCATGAACTGGCTGAACTGGATGCGACCTCCAACACTACCCTGCAAGCACCGATGGTCAGCATCTGCATCATGGGCGGCAAAAAAGACAAACTGCGTCCCGGTGATTTGCTCGGCGCCCTGACCGGCGATGTGGGATTGAGCAAAGAGCAAGTAGGCAAGATCAATGTGTTTGAATTTATGACCTATGTCGCGCTAGACAGACAGATCGCTGAACAGGCTCTGGATAAATTAAGCCGCTGCAATATCAAAGGACGTCAATTCAGGATGCGGGCAATTTACTAATGCGAGCGTGACGCCAGCATAACCATCGATGCGAAGGTAATATCTAAAGAACACTATTTTGTGTTCTTTTTTTATATTCAAATATCATCCAGAGAATATACTCCCCCATTTTTTTATAGAAACAGCCTTATCGTCCAATTATTATATGGACATCTTTAATATACCCATGACAGTATATTCATCACTCCGTTTTCAAGCGTCATCTACATTGCTCAATAACGCAACAGCAACGTGAGCGGCATATCAGCAGCACATCAGCAGAACCCCTCACTTTTCTGCAAGAACCCTAATTTAATTATAAAAAGTATATTTCTATCCTTCATGTGAAGGATGTTAATTCGCTCAAATTCAATCATTATTTAGATGTCGAATTGAATAGAAATTTTAATAATTAATAAAGTTCGAAAAGTCATCTCTATTCAGTCGTCAGCACCGGTTTCTTGCCAGCGGCCACCACTGCTCACGATGCAGAATCATCGCTTGTAAGACATCTATTGACTTAATTTACTTACGATAGAAGGTACTTAAAATGGCACTCGATACAAACCTATTACAACAGGCGATCAGCCAAGCAGGCCTGAGCTGGCGTGTTCTTACGCCACCGGCTGGTCAACTGCCACGCGGACTGGGCTGGGAACCCTCGGACGCAGCTAGCATCCAACGCTCTTCTTTAGTTGCCCAATCGGTCACGCGCCTGCGCTTTCCGACGATGATGAGCGCTTTCTTCCCAACCAATGTGGTCGGCACGCTGAGTGCTCCTGCGGTTGCCAGCGCGCCTGCCGGATCACCCGGCGGTGCACATCCGGCATCCTTTGATTGGCGCGACCGCGGTGTAATTGGTCCGGTAACAGATCAAATGTATTGCGGCTCTTGTGTCTCTTTTGCTACCACGGGCATGACCGCAGCGATGGCAGCGATAGAACACGGGGCATTAAATCTAAATCTGTCGGAAGCAGATCAACATTTTGCCTCATCGCATGGTCCTAATTGTGGCGGCTGGAATAATGATGCTGCACTTGGTCAAATCAAAGGTCGCGGCATTGCGACCGAGGCGACTTTTCCGTACATGTCTGCATTTGACAATCCTCCAAAGCTGGCAAATCCTTCTGACCCCAATAGCTTATGGGCGGCGTACAACCGGGCTGAGGCAGATCGCGCTTTCCGTACCTATTCCATCAGCGATTACAGCGCATGGACTGGTGACTCCCGCAAAACTTACCTGTCTACCGTCGGTCCTATGGTGTGCGGTTTTGCTGTATATGAAGATTTTGATAGCTATGGCGGTGGTGTATATAAACATGTCACTGGCAAATATCGCGGTGGTCATGCCGTCATGGTCGTTGGTTATTCCGATATCGATCAGTGCTGGATTTGCCGTAACTCCTGGGGTACTGGCTTTGGTGGCGCGGCGCATGCTGACGGCACTGGCGGCGGCTTCTTCAAAATGGGCTACGGTCAATGCAATATCGATAGCGAACCCTTCTACGGCTGTCATGGTGTAATCCAACCGGCAACAGTACCGATGGTCACTGGTGTCTCGCGCAGTTTAAACAAACTGGATGTATTTACCCCCGGCACCAACCGCGGCACATATACCGCGGCAATGGAAGGTAGCGAAACCGCTTACCGTGGATGGTGGTCAGTACAAAACGGCGTTACTGCACCAAACACATTTATGCATGCGGTATCACGCAGTGCTGATAAGCTGGATTTATTTTGCATTGGTACAGATCACGGCACTTACACTGCTGCATGGCAACCCGGCAATGCGCATTGGGGTGGCTGGTGGCGTATTCAGGGCGGTGTTGCTGCACCTGGCACATCGATTCATGCAGTCTCACGCTGTCCGGATCAATTGGATGCATTCTGCGTAGGCACCGATGGTCATGTCTACACTGCCGCATGGAATCCAAGCAATACGTCATGGGGTGGCTGGTGGAAAATTGGCGACCTTAAAGTGGCACCGAATACGTCAGTATTTGCGGTCTCACGCAGCGCGAACAAACTGGACATTTTTGCAGTCGGTGCTGATATGGGGATTTATACCGCAGCATGGGAACCCGGCTTTACGTCATGGCATGGCTGGTGGCGTGTGCAAGGCGGCGTGGCAGCGCCAAATACGTCCGTCTACGCGGTCTCTCGCAGCGCAGATAAACTGGATATTTTCTGCGTTGGCACGGATCACGGCGTCTACACCGCAGCATGGGAACCTGGCTTTACTTCATGGCATGGCTGGTGGCGTGTGCAGGGCGGCGTGGCGGCACCAAATACCTCTGTGTTTGGCGTCTCTCGCAGTGCGAATAAGCTCGATATTTTCTGCGTTGGCACGGATCATGGCGTCTATACTGCAGCGTGGGAACCTGGCTTTACTTCGTGGCATGGCTGGTGGCGTGTTGCCAACGGTACTGCAGCGGCAGACACCTCCGTGTTTGCGGTAAGCAAAGGCCCGGATCAATTGGATATTTATGCGATTGGTACCGACCACAATGTCATCAGTTCACATTGGCAGCCAGGACAATCCGCATGGAAACCATGGATGCCCGTTGCAGGCGGCATAGCAGAAGGTGGCTAAGCCAATAGATAAGCAGGAGGCTGACAGTATGAACCCAGAGGCAAATCCAACACAAAACCACACCGCGCAACTTGTGGCCGGTGTGGCCGGTGCGGCGATTTGCCTGCCACTGAGTAACAGCGGCACCACCGGTTTTAACTGGGAACTTGAATTACCATCCGGTGTGACGCGCGTTGCAGATGTCGCAAGCAACGTATTGGGGGATATGCCGAGTAATGCGTCCAAAGGCATTTCTGAGGTGACGGGACAAACCAAACAGCTAGGTGATGGCCCGAACTACCAGTTATACGTGCAAGCGGATGCCGGTAGTTATCTCATTACTGCCAGACTGGTGCGCGCCTGGGATAAAGCGCATCCGATTAGCGTAATGCAGATTCAGTTGGAAGTGAAGTAAGCCTGTTGTAAATCTTGTTAAATTGAATGCGTATTTCAGACAACTGGAATACGCATTTTTTTGGTAGATCGGAAGAAGATGGCGTTCTGACTGGTGGTGCCGATCCTAATAACAAGATTAATTCCTGCTGACGCGTCGTACCTGTTTTGGCATAGACCGATGATAACTGGCTGCGGATAGTAGAAATTTTTAAACCCAAAATGTCTGCCATTTCAGTCGGCGTACGACTGTCAAATAGTAGCGGCAAAATCTTCGCTTCCGCCGGACTGAGTTTAAAACTGCGCACCATAAAATCTACCGCCGCGCCGGGCTGTTTTTGCTGATCCACCAGCATTAACATCACTGCAGAACGCGCCAGCTTGCTATTGACGGTCGTCTCTTCTACATGGGCGATGGGCAATGCAAATGCTAGCAAGCGATTTTTAAAACCACATAAAGTCAGCGGACCGCCCTCACCTGCAGCGGTCTTTTGTACCAGACCGTCCAACATACCGCCAGCGGGAACGACCTGAGGCAGCGAAGTAAAAAATTGTCGATAATCGGTATCAACAATCATTTCTTTCGCACTGGTATTAAGGCTAAGTATACGTCCAGTAGCATCAAAAAAAATCACGCCAAAATCAAGACCATCTAAACTGCGCTGAAATACCGATAACTGCACTTGGTTGCTACGCCATTGCCAATGCAACTTAAACGCCCGCTGAATATGCGGCGTCAAGCGGCATAAATGTTCGACCTCCGCGTCGGAAAAATCTGCCATATCCGGCGCCCGCAACAAACTAAGAATCGCGGGTGGAGAACCAAGGCTCTCATCACTATTTTTATCCGTCATCACACTCAGTAGCAAATGTTCCACCGGGATACGCAATAAAAACTCTTTATAAAAACGCGTCTGACGTAAATCACGCAAGCTGACTAAGTCGCTACCGCGCCCGGTCATCCTCACACGAAAATCTTCACTTTTAAACGCGGCAGGCGTCCAGGGATCATGCGGCCACCAATAATCAGCATAAGCACGTGACACAGAATCCGATAAGTTATAAGACAGATAGTAGCTATGCGCACACTGCCGCCTGTCTGCAGCGCGCAACATGGCAACGCTGGCACCAAAATACTCAGCCAGAGCCCGCAGCACGTCAGCCCAACGAGCCTCATGCCCGACCGCACGATAAAGCGTCGTCAGTAGTGCATCGTCGTTCGAGCAGGGAACAAGCGTCGTAGACATGCTGAGTCTCTTTTATATTGACGATATAAATATTACAACACCAGATGTAATTTTACAAATCTATTTAGGCCAGAAAATTAGCGGATTTTAGTGACTGGCATCAAGCTTATTTTGATCGTCTGTGTCCGATACTAATGATCAGTCTGAGTCTGAATATTCATATACTCCCCCTATAAAAATAAAAAATAAGGTTATTGTCCATACTTTCATTGGACAATTAAAATATACTAATATGGAGTATATTAATCATTAAGAATTTAAAACCTCTGGCTAGCGACGTGTTTTAAGTAGTCTAGTGTCGTGATAGGCCTAAAACCCGATCTGATCAAAAACAAAACGCCACCACTACAAAAGTAGTGATGGCGCTGAGCATTAAATCAAGCGTATTGCCTTAAAGCATAGACTAATTAATTAGCGTCAAACGTTGGCTGATCTGCAACTGTTAGTAGAAATTTATTGAGCCTGCTTCAACTGCTCCAAAATTGCAGGATTTTCTAATGTAGAAATATCTTGCGTAATTTCTTCGCCTTTTGCCAACACGCGCAGCAAACGACGCATGATTTTTCCTGAACGGGTTTTAGGTAAATTATCGCCGAAGCGGATTTCTTTTGGCTTGGCGATAGGGCCGATTTCTTTGGCAACCCAGTTACGCAACTCAGTCGCAATTTGTTTGGCTTCATCACCAATCGGACGAGTACGTTTTAAGACTACAAAGGCACAAATTGCTTCGCCAGTAGTATCGTCTGGCTTGCCTACGACTGCGGCTTCTGCCACCAGAGGATGTGCGACCAGAACTGATTCAATCTCCATCGTCCCCATGCGATGTCCGGAGACATTCAGCACATCGTCAATCCGGCCGGTAATCGTAAAATATCCCGTATCTTTATTACGAATCGCACCGTCGCCTGCCAGATACATGGTGCCGCCAAACTCTTCTGGGAAATAACTTTTCTTAAACCGCTCAGGGTCGCCCCAGATGGTACGGATCATCGACGGCCACGGGCGTTTTACTACCAAAATACCGCCCTGCCCGTTCGGCAAATCATGCCCTGTTTCATCTACAATCGCCGCCATAATCCCCGGCAAAGGCAAGGTGCAAGAACCTGGCACCAAGGGTGTTGCACCAGGCAATGGTGACATCATATGGCCACCAGTTTCGGTCTGCCAGAAAGTATCAACGATAGGACATTTTTCATTGCCGATATGCTTGTAATACCACATCCAGGCTTCTGGATTAATTGGCTCACCCACCGATCCCAACAAGCGTAGTGAAGACAAATCATATTGTTTAGGATGGATTTTTTCATCGCCATCGGCTGCTTTAATCAAGGAACGGATCGCTGTCGGCGCGGTATAAAAAATCGTCGTCTTGTGTTTTTGTATGGTGTCCCAAAACCGGCCGGCATTAGGGAAAGTCGGGATACCTTCAAACACGATTTCAGTCGCACCCGCGGCTAATGGACCGTAAGTAATGTAAGTATGGCCAGTGACCCAGCCGATGTCGGCAGTACACCAGAAGACATCGTCCGGCTTTAGATCAAAGGTCCATTTCATCGTCAGGATTGCCCATAGCAAGTAGCCACCGGATGAATGCTGTACACCTTTTGGTTTGCCCGTTGAGCCAGAAGTGTAGAGAATAAATAAAGGATGCTCCGCACTAACCCACTCTGGCTCGCACACATCGGATTGAATCGCCACCAGATCATGCATCCACAGATCGCGCCCCTCCACTACCGGCACATTGCCACCAGTGCGTTTGTAGATCACGACATTACGCACCTTCTCGCAACCACCTAAGGATAAAGCCTCATCCACGATTATTTTTAATGGCAAATGTTTGCCGCCGCGCACTTGCTCATCTGCGGTAATGACCAAAACTGCACCCACGTCCACAATCCGCTCTTGCAGCGACTTGGCAGAGAATCCGCCAAACACTACCGAATGCGTCGCACCTATCCGGGCGCAAGCTTGCATGGCAACGACGCCTTCCACCGACATTGGCATATAGATGACAACGCGATCGCCTTTGCTGATGCCGAGCGACCTCAATCCATTGGCAAATTGACAGACCTTTTGATGTAATTCTTTATAGGTCACCTTGGTCACGTCACCATCGTCTGACTCAAAAATCACGGCGACTTTATCGGCGTTACCGTTTTGCAGATTAACGTCTAGGCAGTTATAGGACACATTCAATAACCCGTCTTCAAACCATTTATAAAATGGTGCTTCAGATTCATCTAACACTTTATTGAATGGTGTGTGCCAGTGCAGATTTTCTCGCGCCAATCTGGCCCAAAAACCTTCATAATCCTGCGCAGCTTCTGCACAGAGAACCTGATAGGCATCCATCCCAGAAATAGTGGCATTGGCAGCAAACGCAGCAGGTGGGGGGAAAACGCGGGTTTCGGCTTTGACAGCGTCGAGGTCAGGCATGATTATCTCCAGCTTATTGTAATTAGTTGAGTATCGTTCTGGCTCAGTGTAAATTCAATTTACACTCACTGAGCTTGTTGCTATTGCCATAAATTACCATCAATCAACAGACTCACACATCAATGTCGATTGCAATATCTATTGAGGTGTTAACTAGTTTTATGATCGTAATGGATGCAGTCTCAAGCAGCACATTTGGTATATGAACAAGCAGTAACAGCACGAGACAATTAAGCATAGCAACTCTTTATGAAACAAGCCTTTGCAGCCAATGTTAGCGTAACTACTACAGCCATGACGATAGCCCATACCATAGGCGCAGAGACTTACTGAAGCCTTACGCTCGTACAATTTGCCTGTATCAACACTCACCATCCACGCTGTCGCCGTGTAAAATACGGGCTAATTTAGTTTTTTCCCCACCTGTGATTCTGACTATGTCAACACCTGACGCACCACGTAAACTTTCCCCTATTGCTGGCATCATTTTTTTCAGCCGTTGGTTACAACTGCCGCTGTATTTAGGTTTGATACTCGCACAAGCAGTGTATGTATTTCATTTCTGGGTAGAACTTAGCGACTTAATCGGCGCTGCTTTGGGCAATCAATCTGCGCTTGATCATATTTTGGATGCTGTCAGCGTTACCAATGCGACGCGCCCAACCAAACTTAATGAAACCACAATCATGTTGGTTGTACTTGGCCTGATCGACGTTGTAATGATTTCTAACTTGCTGATTATGGTCATCATCGGCGGATATGAAACCTTTGTCTCGCGTCTTGGCATTGAGGGTCATCGTGACCAACCGGAGTGGCTATCCCATGTCAATGCGACCGTGCTTAAAGTCAAATTGGCGATGGCAATTATTGGTATCTCTTCTATCCATTTGCTGAAAACGTTTATTAACGCCTCGGCCTATGATGCAAAGACATTGATCGCACAAACGGTAATACATATTGCCTTTTTATTGTCAGCACTGGCGATTGCTTACTGCGACAATCTGCTGACCAGAACTCAGAACGAAACGCATAAAAAACTCAGTCATTAAGTATAAAAATGCCTCAGTCATTATTTTCTGTCGTGTACATGGCGATCACCAAGCTGCCATGCGTGCGACACAAATGCGATACCAATAAAACATAATTACGACTTCACATTTTTACCTAACAACACCGATTTTCTTACTTAGCCAAGAGCCATATCATGACAGTCATTAAACAAGACGACCTGATCGAATCCGTTGCCGCTGCTTTGCAATACATCAGCTATTACCATCCTGCCGATTACATTGCCCATCTGGGACGTGCATATGAAGCGGAACAAAGTCCTGCGGCCAAAGATGCCATTGCACAAATCCTGACCAACTCGCGTATGTGCGCGGAAGGCCACCGTCCGATTTGCCAAGATACCGGCATCGTCAACGTATTTATGAAAATTGGTATGGGTGTGCGCCTGGAAGGCTTCACCAGCTCCATCACCGATGCAGTGAATGAAGGTGTACGTCAAGGCTATGCCAATGCAGATAACGTCTTACGCGCATCGATCGTCGCTGATCCGTTGTTCGACCGTAAAAACACCAAAGACAACACCCCTGCTGTAATCCATATGGAACTAGTACCAGGCAATACGATTGATATTCAGGTCGCAGCCAAAGGCGGTGGTTCTGAAAATAAATCCAAATTTGTCATGCTCAATCCGTCCGATTCTCTGATTGACTGGGTGATGAAAACCGTCCCGACCATGGGTGCAGGCTGGTGTCCGCCGGGCATGCTCGGTATCGGTATTGGTGGTACTGCAGAAAAAGCTATGTTGATGGCAAAAGAATCCTTGATGCAAGACATCGACATGTATGAATTAAAGCTGCGTGGCCCACAAAACAAAACGGAAGAACTGCGCATAGAACTCTGCGACAAGATCAATGCTCTGGGCATTGGCGCACAAGGTCTCGGCGGATTGACTACCGTGCTGGACGTCAAGATCAATATGTATCCGACTCACGCAGCATCGAAGCCAGTCGCAATGATCCCTAACTGCGCAGCGACACGCCATGCGCATTTTGTAATGGATGGTTCTGGTCCTGTCTATATGGATCCGCCATCGCTCTCTACCTGGCCAAAAGTACAGTGGACAGCGGATACCGAAAAATCCAAACGCGTTGACCTCAACACCCTGACCAAAGAAGAAGTCGCCTCCTGGACGCCGGGTCAGACATTGCTGCTCAACGGCAAAATGTTAACCGGTCGCGATGCTGCCCATAAGCGGATTCAAGACATGTTGGCCAAAGGCGAGAGCTTGCCAGTCGATTTCACGAACCGCGTCATTTATTACGTTGGTCCGGTCGATCCGGTACGCGACGAGGCCGTTGGCCCCGCAGGTCCTACCACCGCGACACGGATGGACAAATTCACCGACATGATGCTGGAAAAAACAGGCTTGATCTCGATGATCGGTAAAGCAGAGCGTGGCCCGGCCGCAATCGAATCCATCAAAAACCACAAGTCAGCCTATCTGATGGCGGTGGGCGGAGCGGCTTACCTCGTCTCTAAAGCAATCAAAACTGCAACCGTGGTCGGCTTTGCCGATTTGGGCATGGAAGCGATTTATGAGTTTGACGTAGTTGATATGCCAGTGACGGTTGCGGTCGATTCTAACGGTACCTCAGTGCACAACACTGGTCCTAAAGAATGGCAAGCCAAGATTGGCATTATCCCGGTCACAAATTCTTAATCTCGTTAACAAAATACGCCTATGAATGTAAAAATTGACGCAGCCATAGGCGTGTTTGATTCTGGTATCGGCGGTCTGTCGGTACTTCAGCATATCCGTAAAGACCTTCCCAACGAACATCTGATCTACTTCGCCGATTCTGGATTTGCGCCCTATGGCGACAAACCGGAATCGCTGATTGTAGAACGCAGTCTAGCCGCCGCACAGTTCTTGACAGAACAAGGCTGTAAAGCGCTGGTAGTCGCCTGCAATACCGCCACTGCCGCGGCGATTAAAGCATTACGCCACACTTATCCCGATCTGATACTGGTTGGGGTAGAACCAGGCTTAAAGCCTGCTGCACAACAAAGTCAGAACGGCATCGTCGGCGTATTGGCGACACAAGCAACACTGCAAAGTGAAAAGTTCATCGCCCTAAGAGATCAGTTAACGGCAGAAACCGGAACACGCTTTTTTTCACAAGCCTGCGTAGGCTTAGTCAATCAGATTGAAAAAGCCGAACTGCATTCAGCAGAGACCGTCCGCCTGCTGCACCAATACCTAACTCCGTTATTGCAGCAAGGTGCAGATACGATCGTACTTGGCTGTACCCACTACCCGTTTGTCGCTGAGCTGATTTTAAAAATCATTGCTGAATTCAACACCAGTAATCCACAAACTAGCGTGAAATTAATCGATACTGGCAAAGCAGTCAGCAAACAATTAACGCGCTTGTTGGCGAGCAATGTTGAACACGCGACTAGGGCCGTATCAGATTCAAAAGCAGCACCAGATTCGAACTCACACTCCATTATCGACACAGCAAACAAGTTAATTGTCTACACCACAGGCAGCTCAACGACATTGGCATATGCACTTGACCGACTACTTCACATCAAAGAAAAAGACCGAGAAATTATGCATTTATCGGTCTCTTCCAAACTCGCTAACTAGCGAAACTCCTTACGCCAGCAGCGCAGCTACGGCTTTGCCATACTTAATCGTGGTTTCTGCCGGCAGCCAATTACCCGTAGATTCCTGGCGACCTTGTAATACAAAGCGAGGATGTACCTGAGCTAAATTGTCAGCAGCCTGTTTAGACAATTCTCCGATCTTGCCTTTTTTAAGCCGGTTCACCACCAGACTCAATTCGGTCTCTGAAAAATCGCGCAGCATATCGTAGTCACCGTCGCTATCGCCAGCAACAAAGATCGGACCATAGCCCTTCTTCGCGACCAGTTCCCGCTTGATCACTTCGGATTTTCCTGGCCCCCAATTAATCGGCCAATCCTTGCGATAGACATTTTTAAAAATCTCGCCGTCCTTCTCTAAACGTAATCCCAATACGTTCTGACGTTCGACATGAAAACCATATTTGGGCTGAGTCGCAAAGACGGCAACCACGTCTTCCAAAGACGCTGTGCTGACATATACATCAATACCGTGGCTGCGGAACGCGCTCATCAGACTGGCGATCTCGGTCGCCAAACGTATTCCATGAAAATGGCTGGTAGTGATCACACCGGCCTTGCCAGACAAAGCAAGGGGGCTCGTATATTTAGTCTTGGTCAGACTCATGCCAAGGTTAGCGTCGTTGGACGCCTCAGCCAATTTGCTCAGATCGGCGACACTCATATTGGTGAAGAAATAGATAATCCATGGATAACCGACCGCAACTCCGTGGGTATCATTAATTGCCTCATATAAGAAATACAGCTTGGCGCGAAAATCCTGGAACTGTTCTGTCTGGGTAATTTCTTCCAGCGATTTATTGCCGTTCATGAGTTTGAAATTCGCATTCAAAAATGCGTAATCAGCATCCAGATCGCTGCAAATAGATTCTAAATCTACGACATTACCTGCGGCATTTTTATAGTCCGCCATAAATTTTCCGGCGGGGACATTTTGGCGAATAATCGCAGAGAATTCTGTCGGTGTCAGCTTGAAGGACAAGGTGTTGATCTGATACATCAACAAAGCCTCTTCACAATCATTCATGATGCTAGTGTTATCCCAATCAAATACGGCGTAGGGACGGCGTTTGGCAGAGTATTTTTTTGAGGTATTGCCATGTTTAGCAATCAACGCTTCGATCAACTCTCTGTTACGCGGTGACCATTTAGCGCTATCGATACTGACTTCAAAGACTGCACGCAACGGTTTGGTTTGCGCTTCTGCGCTAGCAACCATACCTACACTTGCCGCACCGGCCAAAATACCTTGCAGCAGATGACGGCGTTGAATGGATGGCTTAGCCACTGCTGCTGAAGTATGCTGCGTTATGGACTTAGTGATGTCTGGCGTTACCGATTCAGCGCTCGATTGGTTGACTAATAATTTCGCTAGTTGACTTGGGCGCTTGAGCATGACGGTTCTCCACAGAAAATAAATAGCCCAAGTGTAAGAATGATTTATGACCGGCTTACGACAATCGAAGCTCATTCTCGTACTTGCTCTCTTTCTACGCACCTAAATCTGAGCCGTCCTAGCATCTGTGCAAATCAAAGGAAGTACCTCAGCTTAGCAAGCACAAGCTTAAAGAAATCATATACTCCCCTTTATTTTTCTGATTTATGCCTTATTGTCCAATGATTATATGGACACTCTATATTTACTAGATAGGAGTATATTTAATGACACTCGTAGAATGACTGATCAAATAGTTCTGCGAAGGTAGTGATTGAGTGTGAAACTTTATCGTCATCAAGGACAGATCACTGGATTTTAGCCTGCGCTGGAATGACACATGGGGGAATTTTTAGCTCAATTTAACAAGCTATCCAGCTTATGTTAAACGGCGACCTACCTTGATATCTAATACGACTATTGAGTCAGTATTACTTTGATAGCCAATCAGCAATTTGCTGCATTACCCATCCTGCATCATCCAAAGGCAAATCATGCCCGGCGCTTGGATGCAATCGAATTTCACAATCCCACAATTGCGCTAATGTGCGCGAACATGCAGGATTGACCAAGTCATCACCCAAGCCTGCGAGCAATAAGGTTGGCATTTGTGGCGCGGCATAAGGTGCACGATACGACAGCGCCGCCGATAATTGCCGCAAGATATTTTTACGGCTAATCGGACATTCCTCTGCATAGCTAACCCATCGCTTCAACAATGCCGGAGCTTGCTGCGTGTCAGTTTGCTTGCTGGTAATCCGCATAATCAGTGCCTCGCGCTGCTCGACCGAGCCACGTAGTAAAGCACCAAGTAAAGCAGGATAATTTTGAGGACGCAGGCGATGATAAAACGGATTATGCGGCGCCAGACTGGTGTTGATTAGTACCATCCTCTCGACTTCGCCCGGATACAAACGACTCCATGCCACCGCTGCCATTGCACCGAGCGACAAGGCAACTATTTGATAAGGAGGCGGATAAGCCAATGCCAGCAGTTGTGCGCGCACAGATTCGACCATTGCGTCTACGCTGGTCGCACTGGCTTGCTGATACAAGCGACCATTACCAGGAAAATCTAAAGTCACGATGGCGGCATCGCCAACTACAGATTGAAACGCTTGAGGGAAATCACCCCAATGACGCGCCTCTCGCATCAAGCCGCGTAACAGTACCCAGCTTGTCATCTCGAGGATCGCTTCATGTGCCGCATCATGGCCGATACCAGCGCGCTACAGCACGCTCTTGCACACGGCAACGGGTTGGCCCCTTGGTCAGCCAATGCTCATGCCCACAAGTCGCCCGCATTAAAAAATCCAACCAGACTGTATGGCGACGCAATACCCTTTGCAGGCGATGCTCGGCCACCGGATTAAACATGCCATGCCGCGAAAATAATTGGCGCGGATTTTTCTTCACCCATAACCATGACCCCATTTCCAGAGTAAATGGTAAAAAAGTTTTGGACGGATCTTGCTGCGCCTGCAGATACAGATAATCCCAGATATCACCGTGGGTTTGGTATTGCAGACTTTGCGGCTCAAACAGATAACGGTGATTGGGATAAGTTTGCTGAAACAATTCTTCCAGTGAGAGAATATCGGCGATGTGCTCAATCGGATGCACGCTATGCGCATGCGGAAACCATACCCGGTCACGCAAACCAAAACCCGAATGACAATCAACCGCAATACTAAACTGGCGGCTTAACAATTCATCCTGCACAATTTTGCATAAAGCTTGATTCTCTAGTTCCATCTCCGCGCCAGCAACTCCACGATACCAAGGCAAATGGCGGCTAATACGATGTCCGCCCAACAAAAACGGCACTTTATCTGCCGCCTCCACTGGGGAGTTACGCATCAGATCCACACCCTGCGGATTGCAACGCGTTGCCTGCCACATTCCACCCGGATTAATCAAAGGCATAAACACCAAGCGCACGTCTTGCAACATATGATGCAGACTTTTATCCCACGCCAGCCGCGAGATCAGAACACGCAAAAAACTCAGCAAGACCTGAGTACCAATCCGCTCCAAACCATGAATACCACCGAAAAATCCTATCGCCGGCACACCAGGATCAGGATTACCCAAACAAAGTTTGTAGACAGGAAAACGCTTATGTTTGACACTCACCTCGCAAGCAACAGACGCCTCCAGATGCCCTCGCCCAAGGGTAAGGATGCGTTCCAATTCTTGCATTTCAGGCAGAGCAGGCATGATAGTAGCGGCAGCGATGGCGGTAGAAATAGAATTTGCGATGCTAGTAGACAACTGCAAGGAAAGCAAGGCGAACACAGAAATTGCCACTTTCCAGTGAAAAATACGGACCATCTCTAAAGATGCATAGAGAAGTTTTACTTAATTTATCAATTAGGACTTACGCAAAATTGTCCCGGCAAGGCGTAGCGACGAAGATAGTACTTGAGTACAGCTAGAACCTACAACACAGCCGGGGCGGTTTTGCGTAAGTCCTATCTATAAACTCTTCTTAGTCAATCTCACCTTCAACGGTTGGTAATCAGCTTGTCTCAGTTTTGATCCGGAGCATTTTTAACGCCCTCTTTAAGCTGCTTCGTCATTTTTTTATTTTGATTCTCGAAGTCTTTAACCAGCTTATTACAAATAGTTTTCTTCGCCTCGCACAACACGCCCATCTCGACGTAAAGATCGCCGTTCGACCGATTCTTTAATGTCCGCTTTACTACTGCGGGATAAGCCGGATAAGTTGGTGGAGTGAACGACCAGATCGTCATCCCATCAGCCTCGGTAATGATAGTCCATGCGTCAGGCGTGGTATTGACCGATACATCAGGCTTTGCATTGACCGCCTCCAACGCTGAAGCGACGGTCTTAAATCCGGTGCCAGATACTTTAGACGGAACAGCTTTGGCTGCCGTTTTTTCAGCCTGCGCGAAAGCACTTGAAGCACAAACGGACAAGCTCATCAGCAATGCAGCACGAGCGAATAGTGGGGTCATTCGTTGGGCCATTAGTAGCTCCTTAAAAATAACGGGGATAAGTATGAACAAGCTTTTACATCAAAAAAAGTGTGTCTATATTATCCAGCATCATAATACGAATGTTGACGGACACTCCAATTCCTAACTTGGAAAAATCTTAAACTAACTACGTAAAAAAATTAGCTCATTTAGTTTATGTGGGATAAATAAACTTAGATCACTCATCCACCTGGAGCAATACATCCGTATGATGGTGTCCAGAGATTGCAGAGAAGAGCGACCCACTAAGCTGGATCTGTGTGCCCAGTTTAGGACGTAATTTTTTATATTGCGACTGGTTCAGCACTAACTGAATTTCTTTGACTGAGGCAAATGCTGTTTGCTCGCTGCCGGGAGTAGTCACAGTACAAATCGCATGCGTCAACGTCAGATAAAACCCCGTCTCAGCGGTATCGCCATCTTTAATACTTTCAAAATTAGGTGCGCCGGGAAAGGTCGCACGATGTAGCTTACCAGCAAGTTTGACCTTCACTGGTTCATAAGACAGGCAATCCGTGGCAGCGAAAGCCGGTGTGTTCAGCAATACAGTTATAAAAAGAAATAGCTTTAAAAGTGTTCTCATTGAACAAAACTCCTCGATACATTAGACCAATTAAATAGTTTTCTCACACCCTACAAAAATCGCTTTCATAGGCAGTTGAGTAAACAGGTTTTTGCCATCTGCTCTGCCAGTCTAAATAGACGACCTGAATATAGCTATTTTAAATACAAAATTTTTACAGCGCAGCGATCCGGCATCGCTATACTCTGCAAGATATGATCAAAAGAAATGGTAGCGTCCACCTTGCCAAAACAATTCGATACAAGATCAGATAAGGTCAGAGTGCAGACTGTTAATCGAGCTAGCGCTCTTTTTGCGGTATGTGTCGTCTGGATGTCACTACAATCATCCAATGCTGAAAGCTGTGAGAAAACTGTCCGCTGGGATAACGACAAACCATATTCATCCTTGAACGCAGATGGCGTCCTGGTTGGCTATTATGTAGACACAGTAAAAACTGTACTACAAAGAATGGGATGCACAGCCAAGTTTGTTGAACTACCCTGGGCGCGTGCCTTGGCAGAACTGGAAGCAGGACGGCTAGATATTCTGCCGGGTGCTTTAAAGACCGAGCAACGCGATCGCTTTGCACTCTTTTCAAGAGTCATCAATCGATCTCCCAACGTCTTGTTTGTTGCGAAATCGTCTCTTAAAAAATATCCGTTAAAGAGCCTTGAAGACATCATGGCAACTGACTTTAAGCTTGGCACTCAGATTGACGTTTCTTACGGTAAGCAATTTGCTACGTTATCAAAAAATCCGGCGTTCTTAACCCACTTAAATCCGATTTATAGTCGTACCAATGGTTGGAAGATGTTACAACTCGGACGCATCAATGGACTGATCGCCGATGAAGCAACCGGACTGGTCGAACTACAACAGCTCAATTTAAGTAATGACATCATCAAAAGCGCTATCGTCGTTTCTGATGATCTTGCCATGATCGCGTTTAGTAAAAAAACGATCGATACCGCATTTGTCAGCCGCTTCAATGCAGCGTTTGAGAGCATCATAAAGGATGGAGAATATGTGCGGATCAGAGACCGCTATATTCCTTGCAAAACATTGGTACAGACGCTTGGGTGTCAGTAATTTGAGGATTGAATCGTGTATTGCTATCTCTAATACTCTTTTACTGGCCGGGCCATTTAAACGCTAACGGTTGCTTGCTCAAAAACCGTTTGACTGCATCGCGGTGATAGCTGGTGGAACGCGCCAGACCTTGGCCTCTTGCTTCCATTTCTAACATCGTCGTCAAGTTACTTCCTAGTGATGCGTTCATCGCTCGTTTGGTCAGGCTAATAGCTGTTTGTGATCCCTGGGTAAAACTCAGTGCCATTTCATGCGCACGTGCGGCTAATTTTTCTTCTGGCTGAATCTCAAAAACGATGCCCATTTGTTGTGCTTCTTCCGCATTGATTTCTCTGGCAGAAAACGCCAGTTCTTTTGCTCTTTGTAGTCCGACGATACGTGGTAAAGTATAAAAACCCCGCAATCAGGTATCAGACCTAAACGTAAAAAGGCGAGGCAAAATCGGGCTCTTGGAGTCGCTATAATAAAATCTGCTGCCAGTGCCAGACCAAAACCAGCGCCGTAGGCAGGGCCATCTACCGCCGCAATTACGGGACGATCTAATGTGATTAATTCTTCTAGCCAGAGGTGCAGTTCTGCCATCCGGTCGCGTCCATCTTCTGCCGAGCCACTAGCATCCATCGTGCGGATGTCACCGCCAGAGCAAAATGCGCCCCCTGCTCCGGTAATAATTAAGGACTTGATCTGACGATCATGACAAATATCGGATATGACATCAGCGATCTCGTTTCGCATTACCATATCAAGCGCATTTTTTTGTGCAGGCCGGTTCAAAGTCAGAGTTGCGATTCCGTTATCGACGGTATAAATGATGGCCTGAGTAGCACTAGTAGTACGCTGCATTTAAATCCCCTTTACTTTTCTATATTGACACCAAGCTCCAGCGATAAAACCTTATCCTAATTCAGCATGAATCTGATATTGATCGCGTAGTTCTCGCTTCAGTATTTTTCCAATCGGACTTCGCGGTAAGGCATCCACGATTTCGACTGCAGACAGACGCTGCATTTTCCCGAGCCTGGCATTTGTCCATGACAAAATATCGGATGCTGTGAGTACGCCACTATTTACAACCACAAACGCAATGGGCGTCTCTCCCCATTGATTTGACCGTACGCCTACCACTGCTAGATCGACCACACCTGTATGCTGAGACAAGATTGCCTCAATATCACTTGGATAAATATTGAATCCGCCAGAAATAATCATGTCTTTCTTGCGATCTATCAAGGTTAAGAAACCGTCTTCATCAAACCGGCCTACGTCACCGGTGCGGATAAAACGCGCCCCATTTGCGTCATACCATTCTGCCTCTGTCGTTTTCTCGGGTAATTTGTGATAACCGGACATCATACCCGGAGAGCGTCCGACAATTTCACCTTGTTGTCCTACGGGCAGTGTTTGACCTTGCTCATCAATAATACGAAACTCACTACCGGGGGCTGGCTGTCCTACCGTATGTAATTTTGCACGATGCTGATGCGCCAGTAACATACAAGTGCCACCGCCCTCTGTCATACCATATAACTCAGTCAAGCCGCCAGGCCAGCGATCTAGGACTTCTTTTTTCAGCGCAGCGGAAAACGGCGCGCTGGTTGAAAACTTAAACCGGTAAGACGATAAATCGTACTGATCAAAATCAGGATACGCCATCAAACGCTGATACTGCACTGGCACGAGCATAGTGTGCGTAACACGATGTTGTCGCGCCAAAGACAGATAAGTTTTTACGTCAAACTTTGCCATCAAAATAGTCGTTCCACCCATTGCGACTGTGGCAAAGAAACTGACTAGCGTGGTGTTGGAATAAAGTGGTGTCGATAGTAACGTGACTGCATCTATGCCATAGCCACTAAACTGGCCGCGCTGCACATGCGCCCACCGCATCGCATGAGGTTGAACGATGCCTTTAGGCTTACCTGTAGTGCCAGATGAGTAAATAATATTGAATACGGAATCTGGGCGAATGTCTGGAATTCTAAGGTCACTAACCTGACCAGTTAAAGGCGCGAGCCAGTTGTCCAAAGAATTATTTGTAGCAGAACCGAGAGAAATTACAGGTGTATCGACCTGATCAATTACGGATGCCATATTCGCGATCATATCCCTATCAAGAAAAACGATGCGAGCATCAGCATCAGTAATCATCGACAGTAAACCGTCTGCAGTGTTGGATGGCGCCAATGGCGCAACAGCAACGCCCGCGCGGATAGCACCCAAAAATACGATGACATACTCTAATGAAGTTGCAGCACAAATCGCAACCGCGTCGCCAGCACGTACATCGTCGCGCTGCAAAGATGTTACGACTAAGTCCATCATATGATCCAGCTCTTGATATGTCAGCGTTTGTCCATCCTGAACATATGCCAAATGCTGAGGTCGATGCGCTGCATGTAACTGAATCAGTTCTGAAATTGTCGCAAAATCTTTCTGCAATAGCGTAGCAACTGCACTTTGATACAGATCCATTAGAGGTCTCCCGTTTTTATTATCTGGACTAAAAAACTGTGTAGCTAAGATGGATTGATAAATTACAGTCACTACTACCCTACCAGCTTTTTCAAGGCAGCATTTTTTCAAACTCAGCATCGGTCAATCGACCAAATGTAAAACCCTCCGCCTGCAAAGTAGCGACGATCTTATCTAATTGTCTGATGGTATTAGGATGAATCTCATGCATCAGAATAATACCGCCATCATGGTTACGAACTGATGATAGTACATGCTCTAAAAAGTTTTCTCGGTTTTGCGGGAGAACGCCGCAACTCAGTGCCTCTTTTAAATCTACAACGCCTTTGTGATCAAAAGCCCAGTCACAGGAATCAACATGCCAGCCTACGATTTTATAATCCAGCGATTTGACCAGTTGGTTGGCATCGCACGTTGAATTGCCATAGGGGTAGCGAAAGAATTTTAGTGGCGTCGTTTTGGCGAATAAAGCGGTGCTCTTCTCTACCTCTGTAGTTTGCTCTGCGACAGAGATATCGTGAAAATTGGGATGACTCCATGAATGCACGCCGATCATTGCATGCGTCGATGCTTGCACCAGACTGACTAGATCAGGATGCGCCTGCGCTTTTTCTCCGATCATGAAGAAGCTGCCGGGCACATTGTATTTTTCCAACACAGAAAGTATGTATTTGGTTTGCTCTGGATCAGGGCCATCATCAAACGTCAGCACGACTGTTTTATGTGGAGGCGTAGCGGCGATCTCGGACTCATAACGGCACTGACGATGCAAGGTATCGCTATCGATCGACAGGTGCTCTATCAACTTTTTCAAGCGATGTTTGCGTATTGTTTTAGATTCCTCTGCGACAGAGTGCTCTTGGGCTGTCGGGACGCTTTCTTGTGCTTTCGCTAAAGAACAATTTAAAAAGATCAACGTCACGAAAATACAGAGAATGAAATTACGCATAAAGTTCTTTTATTGGGCGATTCGTGATGCAGGGCAAAACTGCGAGGCAAAAAAATTGGTCAATAAGAGCAACAGACTAGCTCCCGATTGACCATTTTGACTTTCTAAGAAGTATTCAATGTTGGCAGATGACGACCGGGCGCGAACTACACCTCAACATCTCAACATCAATGCGACTCAATTAAAGCGAGGTAAAACCACCTAATTGTGCCAGCTTATGTTCTTGACCATCATGCGTTACCGAAACCAGATCAATCTGGTAAGGCGCATTCAATTCATGACGCAAGCCAGCGCCTTTATTGACAGCGGCCAGATAATCGTCACCTGCTTCTACGGTTTTAGTCGGTTCATCTTTTTCATTTTTGCAGATTAAACGGTAATGCATTTGTAGATTCCCTATCGAGTTTGGTTTTAAAAATATTGGAGGCTAAACGCCTGCTCTAACCATAAGTGTAAACAAAAACCCGCCAATAGCGGGTTTTAAGAACAAGAAATAATATTTTGAAACAATTTATCCGCTATTTCAGTTTCTCATCAGCGCTGACTCATAAAATATACTCACTATAAGTATATTTTTATGTGCAATAATAATATGGGGAATACCTTATATTTATCCACATACTCCCCATTTTTTCACTCAAATAACAGTTTTAGCTGCCAGAATCCCCTGCTCAACCGTCCGATAACGCAAACGCATGCCCAGTTCTGCTTTGATACGCTGATTTAACATGCGACGCGACTCTGACATAAACGATAGCAACATCGGTGTCACCTGTTGCGCCACCTCAGAGCGTGGCAAGCGCGGCGGATGCGGCAAATCAAAAGCGTCTGCGACCAGATCAAAGTAATCAGCCATCTTCATATCGCTGTCGTCGACGGTGTGATAAACACGATTAGAACTTGCACGAAATAAGGCCAGCTTGATCAGCATCGCCAGATCGTCGGCATGGATATGGTTGGTGTACACATCATCCGATGCTTGCAGGGCTGGCGTGCCTTTTTTTAGGCGATCAAGCGGCAGGCGATCTGCTGCATAAATCCCTGGTACCCGCAAAATAGATAAGCTGGATTGGCTGCGCCTGGCCCACTGTCTTAAACACTGCTCTGCCGCTACACGACGACGGGCACGGGCGTTTTGTGGTGCGACTGAACGGGTTTCATCAAACTGTGCACCTTGACAATCGCCATACACGCCGGTCGTACTTACATAAACAAGGCGACTCTTGTCGGGTAAAATGGCGGTCAAATTTCGGGTTCGGATATCAGCTTCACCTTCTGAGCGCGGCGGTGCCAAATGGACAACCATCTGCGCCAGCCCTTTCAGACGTGCCAAGGTATGCGGCTGATCCAGGTTTGCGGTGATCGGAATGGCACCGGCGGCGCGTAATTCGGCCTGTCTTGCAGGCTGACTGGTCACAGCAAAAATACGGAAACGGTCACGCAATAAGGGCAAGAGACGCATACCAACATCGCCGCAGCCAAAAATCAGTAACCGCGGCTTGCCTAGTTGCTTGTGATTCACTGTCATAGATTCATTGCCATAGATTTATCGTTATAGATTCATTATTTAAAATTGCACGCCATGAAATGACCCGCTAAGTTCATCGCATCAAGTTCGCCACACAAAATTCGTTTTTTAATTCACTTTTTTGCTTCATTTTATTTGTCCGGAACTGTATGACTTTTCAAGTAACTGTAAATCCAAGCGGCAGCCAGTTCAGCTGCGATGAAGGCGAAACCATCCTGGCGGCAGCGCTGCGCGCCGGCGTTGGCTTACCCTATGGCTGTAAAAATGGCGCCTGCGGCTCCTGTAAAGGCAAAATCAGCAGCGGTAGTGTAACCCACGGCAACCATCAGCAAAGAGCCTTGTCGGATGCGGAAGAAACGGAAGGCATGTCGTTATTTTGCTGCGCCCGCCCTGATTCTGATGTCATTATCGAAGCACGGGTTATTGCCTCTAGCGGTGACTATCCGCTGAAAAAAATGCCAAGCCGCGTTGCGAAGCTAGAAAAATTATCCGACGATGTGATGTTAATTGCACTGCAATTGCCAGCCAATGAACGCCTGCAATATCGTGCTGGCCAATATATTGAATTTTTGCTGCGCGATGGCAAACGCCGCAGCTACAGCATGGCAAACGCGCCACATCTGGATGAGCAAATCACCTTGCATGTGCGTCATATGCCCGGCGGATTATTTACTGATCAGGTATTTGGCACCTTGAAAGAGCGCGACATTCTGCGCTTTGAAGGTCCGCAAGGCACTTTCTTCCTACGTGAGGATTCAGACAAGCCCATCGTGTTACTGGCTTCTGGCACCGGTTTCGCACCGATCAAAGCGCTGGTCGAACACATGATTTACAGCAAATCCACTCGTCCGGTGACGCTGTACTGGGGTGGCCGTCGTCCACAGGATTTGTACATGAACAGATTGTGCGAGGAATGGGCAAGCACCATCCCTAACTTCACTTATGTACCAGTGGTATCAGACGCCTTGCCAGAAGACAGCTGGACAGGCCGTACCGGCTTTGTGCATCAGGCAGTTATCGCAGATCACACGGACTTGTCTGGCTACCAGGTGTACGCCTGCGGTGCACCGATAGTGGTGGATTCTGCGAAACGCGATTTTGTACAGTTGTGTCAGTTGCCGGAAGATGAATTCTATGCGGATTCGTTCACGTCGGAAGCCGATTTGGCGAGCTGAGGAGAATGCGGAGAAATGTGCTGCCTCATAAGCTGATCTATAAGCTGATCTATAAGCTGATCTATAAGCTGAAAAATATTTTGACGCAGTGCGCAAAACGTCCTACTATCCGTTTTATGAAAAATTTTCCTAACATGTCTTCACCAAATATCGCGCGACGTCGATTCTCGCTCTGCGAGCCTGGACAGATGTGTTAGTGAACGTGCGCGTCCGATAAAGCGCACCACCAACCAAAGCCACAGGCTCTTACCTGTGGCTTTTTTTTCGATTTATTTTTTTCGCTTTTTCCTTCTCTGTCTTATTTTTTATCTACTCGATCAACGCCCTGCCCTCTACCATCATCAGGAGTTTTAACATGGAATTCAGTCAGTACAACGTCAATGCCCTCATGTACATCACACCGCGCCCGGAGCTGGTTTTTACCGAAGGCAGCGGTATGTGGCTGACGGATCACAAGGGCAAACGTTATCTGGATTATCTGCAAGGCTGGGCGGTTAACTGTCTTGGTCATTCACCACAATGCATACAAGATGCGCTGGTCGCACAATCCAAAAAACTGTTGAATCCATCACCGGCTTTTTACAATGCGCCGATGATAGAACTGGCCACGCTGCTGACGGCAAGCTCATGCTTCGACCGCGTCTTCTTCGCCAACAGCGGCGCAGAAGCAAATGAAGGCGCGATCAAACTGGCGCGCAAATGGGGCAAAAATAATAAAAATGGCGCCTTCGAAATCATCACCTTTGATCATGGCTTCCACGGTCGCACTTTGGCCACGATGTCGGCCTCTGGCAAGCCGGGTTGGGACACCATGTTCGCACCACAAGTCACTGGCTTTCCAAAAGCCGATTTAAACGATATCGCCTCGGTAGAAAAACTCATCACCGACAAAACAGTCGCTGTGATGCTAGAGCCCGTGCAAGGCGAAGGCGGCGTCATCCCTGCCAGCCGCGAGTTTATGCAAGCGTTGCGTGCTTTAACCAAGCAGCACAATATTTTGCTGATCGTTGATGAAGTGCAATCAGGGATGGGGCGTACTGGAAAATTATTCGGCTATCAGTTATCGAATATTGAACCGGACATCATGACCTTGGGTAAAGGTATCGGCGGTGGCGTGCCATTAGCTGCTTTATTATGCCGCGAAGAAGTCGCTTGTTTTGTACCAGGTGATCAAGGCGGCACGTACAACGGCAATCCACTGATGACCGCTGTCGGCGTTGCAGTCATCAAAGAATTATTAGCGCCAGGCTTTATGGAATCGGTCAATGAAAAAGCGGCTTATCTTAGTACAGCGTTGCTCAAATTATCAGAACAGTTTGGCATGCAAGGCGAACGAGGTGAAGGCTTGTTGCGCGCGCTAAAATTGGGTTCTGATATCGGACCAAAAATCGTCGAAATCGCACGCAATATGGAGCCCGTCGGCTTACTGCTAAACTCGCCGCGCCCGGATTTACTACGTTTTATGCCTGCGCTCAATGTCAGCATTGCAGAGTTGGATCAGATGATCGCCATGCTGACCGAAGTGCTGGTTCAGTTGAAAAAATAAGCCGTAAAAAAGATATCCGTAGCGAGTAAAAAAAGAGACTACCAAGGGTTTGATCGGGAGCGTTGAGGGGATAAATTAAGCTAAATTGAACTAGATTTTAGCGATCATTCCCCCTCAATGCTTTTTGTATTTTTACCTGCGAATAAAAATATACTCACCATTAGTATATTTTAATTTTTCATATACTCTCTGGACAATTAAGCATTTTTTTAAAATAAATTGGGGAGTATATTGATATTTAGCTAAATCTAGCTGAATAACTATGATCAACGGAGGCAACGTTGATCCCCCCAAAAAAATTAGAATCATCATAGAAAGCGGACCATGTATCTGCCAACCCACTTCCAGCAAAACGATCCGGCTTTGTTACTAGAAGTCATGCGCCTCTATAACTTTGTCAGTCTGGTCTGCAATGTAGATGGCGTACCGTTTGCCAGCCATGTGCCTGTGCTGGCGGAAGAACATCAGGGACAAATCGTCATCGACGGTCATCTTGCGCTACCAAATCCACAATGGAAAGCCATCGAAGCTGGTACGGCTATGCTAGCGATTTTTCATGGTCCGCACACCTACGTTTCCCCTTCTTTATACCAACCCGGCAATCGGGTACCGACTTGGGATTACATCGCGGTACATGCCACTGGCACTGCGCAGACAATGCATGATACTGATAGCAAATTAGCGGTACTTGGCAAATTAATTCAGCATCACGAACCAGACTTCCAAACTCGCTTTGATGATATGCCTACGGCCGCAAGAGACGGCCTGTTAAAAGGCATCGTCGCATTCCGTATCAAGGTAGAAAAGCTGGAAGGAAAATTTAAACTCGGTCAACACAGAATCAAAGACGAAATCAAAGATGCGAAGCAATCCTTATATCAAACCGGCGACGATAATCAGCAAGATATCGCTGCCTGGATGCAGCGTTTGGGGTATTGGGACCGGGACTGATTTTTTCTCTCGCTAGAAAAATTCTCCTTGGATTCTTTACGCTTTGATGGAGTTTTTTTGCAGCTTATTGGTCTGTGTTTTTGTAAATCTAATTTAAGTAAATTCCTCTAATTATTTCCAAAAAATGTAACGAACTGGCAATCTTGACTACGTATAATGTTTTTCTTTTAGTTAATCGAAAGTCATTATGCAAGAAGTCATCAAGCTGCATTTTTGGAAAATCCTGTTTGCCATCATCGCCCTGACCTGCGGCATGACGAGCACCGCGGCACCAGCAGAAACCAAGACGATTCCGATCGAGAATTTCTTTAAAAATTCTCAGTTTAGCTATGCCCAGCTTGCCCCAGATGGCAAATCGATTGCCATGCTAATGACCAATAAGGAAGACAGGATCGTCTTAGGTGTATTAGAAATCGGTCAGCTACAACCTAGGATCATTGCCGCTTATGACATCAGGGATATCACTAATTTTCATTGGGTAAATAGTGAACGTCTGGTGTACAGCTTAAAGAATACTAAATTAGCTCAGGGTGAAACGTTTTACGGACCTGGTCTATATGCGGTAAATAAAGACGGGACCAAGCGCCTGCATCTGGTCAGCCATACCGAGTCAACTATACGAGTTAAAAAGGCAGATGAACTGCTGCCATGGAATACTTTTTTTCTCGATACGGCTCATAGCAGTAACTCCGCCGATATCTTTGTGATCCAAGGTAATGATATCTATTCTAGTAAAAATGACAGCTATGACTTGTACCGTTTAAATACGGTGACAGGCAATACTGTTTTAATTCCGCGTCCAGAAAAAACCGGAAAAGTAAGTCAATGGCTGATCGATAAAACAGGTGTGCCACGGATTGCCAAAATGATTGATGGGCCAACTGTCCACCTGTTTTACAAAGATGCAAAAACAGAAGAATGGCGTAAATTACTGTCCTATTCATGGGCGACTTCAGCAGGCGTATCGCCACTATTTTTTAGCCCTGACGGCGATCTGTATGTAAAAGCGAATCTAGGCAAAGACACGGCGTCGGTATATCGTTTTGATTTACAGAAAAATCAAGTCGACCCAGAGCCGGTTGTTTCACTTAAGGGCTATGATTTTAACGGTAGCTTTGTGTACAGCGCAAACCAAAAGAAAATCCTGGGAATGCACTACGAGATGAGTATGGCAGGTAGCGTCTGGTTTGATGATGTAATGGTTCAACATCAAAAGAAAATAGATGAATTACTGCCATACACCATCAATCAAATGTCAGTTGCTACGGATGGCACATCGAATACCGTTTTGGTTCATTCATTCTCAGACATCAATCCTGGCATCTGGCAATTATATGATTTTGATACGGATAAATTTACCCGTCTTGGTTACGCCCAGCCAGGCATCAATCCAGATCAGATGTCACCTAAAGAGATGGTGCATTACAAGGCCAGAGATGGCATGGATATTCCGGCATCGCTAACATTGCCTGTCAATAGATCAGGTAAAAATTTACCCTTGATTATGCTAGTGCATGGTGGTCCCTATGTGCGTGGCAACCATTGGGATTGGAGTGCTGATGCGCAGTTTTTAGCCTCGCGTGGCTATGCTGTTTTAGAACCGGATTATCGCGGTAGCACTGGTTATGGATATAAGCACTTCAATGCCGGTATGAAGCAATGGGGCTTAGCAATGCAGGACGATATTGCCGATGGCGCTAAATGGGCAATTGCACAGGGTTATACGGACCCTCAGAGAATTTGTATTGCAGGTGCCAGCTACGGCGGCTATGCAACATTGATGGGATTGATCAAAGATCCCGACTTATATCGTTGTGGTGTGGACTGGGTTGGCGTTACCGATATCAACCTGTTATATGACAGCCATTGGAGCGATGCATCTGACGAGTGGAAATTTTATGGCATGCCGGTTTTGGTTGGCGATCAAATAAAAGATGCTGAGCAGCTGAAAGCAACCTCACCTTTAGAAAACGCAGCCAGTATCAAGCAGCCATTGTTGCTGGCTTACGGCGGCGCTGATCGTCGTGTGCCAATTGCACATGGTACCAAGTTTTATAACGCCGTCAAAAAAACCAACCCGAATGTGGAGTGGGTAGAATATTCAGAAGAAGGTCACGGTTTTTATTTACTCAAAAACAAAGTCGATTTCTGGACTAGAGTAGAAAAATTCCTGGATCAGAATATCGGAAAAAAATAAGCAAAACCGCATGGTCGGGTGGCCAAGATACGCAAGTTGTGCCCGACCAAATTATCCGATCCGCACTCAAGGTGTCAATACAAAATGCATCACCGAGCTGGCTGGCAAACGGTAGCTGAATTTATTTGAAGCGATATTGCTCACGCCAGTCCGGGCGGTGATTGCGGTGCTGGTGCCACTGACACCCCACACTTGTGCTGTCTTGAAACTCGTCGGATTAGTAATCTGAAAACTGCTACTCAAGCTCGTCACCAAACGATTGATGGCGATAATATGCAAGGTATTTGGATCTGCTGCGCTGACTGCTGCATATACTGCGCCATTGGCGTTATTGCTAGAAATCGCCTGTACTGAGATTTCTGGGAAAACCGATTTATTGCCGTCGTAATTACGGAAAATTTTAAATCCCGATGCAATAAATCCTTCCGCATCACCAAAATAAGTCGCCAGATATAAGCCTTGTTTACCAAATATCCCAAGTGCATCTGCTTGTGCAATCGCGCCGCTGATATCGTCCCGTCCACCAAAATCATATTCGGTAATCGCTAATTTAGTATCAGGATAAAAATCAGCAATTGCTTGTTTAAGTTTGGGTACGATTTGCAAACCGCGTCCGTCGGTAAAACCATTACCGGTTTGGGTAATCCAGGTTGGCTCTACATAATTAGCATCCCACAAACTACGCGCTGCTTGTACCCGGTCTATCGGGGTATACGAGGCTTGTGGGTAGTAGTGAAAAGAGAATACATCCAGCAAGCGTTGATTAGCTGTCTGCGATGCCTGCTTCATGCTGGACAGGTAGGCATTTGCTAAAGTCATGCCGTTATAACGGTAACGATCGCCCGTATTGTTGGTCGCAAACGGCTCTACGTTGTAGTTGGCCCAATCGGCTGGCTGATGTGATTGCACCCCGTCCCACACTGCCCATAAGCTGAATAATCCTAAATAACCACTAAGCGCCGGGCCATAGGTTTGTGCTGTTGCATCCATACGTTTAACCGTCGTGGCAAGTGCAATGTTTCGTTGAAAAACATCGCCTACCGTCGTCAAATTAGGATACAGATTGTAGTGCGTACCGCTACCATTATTGACGTCGGCCCAGTGGTGCCAGAGGTCTGGCTCATTATCCAACTCATAGCCTTTGATACCGCGACTATTCGCCGCATTGCCGTATTGCTGGATTAAAAAATTCAATTCTTCGTCGATATACACCACGTTATCTGCAAGACTGGGCGATGTAGATAAAGCGCCGACCGTTGTCGGTTTGTCGTTGACGATATCCAACCAGCGCGCGGTATCGATATTTGAAGGTCCTGCTGCACTTTGCCACAGATCAGATCCCTTGCAAGTCGCAGGTGGATACAAATTGATGATGTCTTTCGGCAGTTTGCCAGCGGCAGGTAACTGCAAAAGTGAATAGGTATTTAATGTCAGCGATTGATCATGGAAGTTAATCAGCCCTGCACCCGGGGTGTAATAGGCTAAGCCTGATGTTTGCGAAGGATCACCTGCTCCGGTCGCTGCACTTACAGCTGCATTGGATGAGTTGCACCAGTCGTCGCCAGAATTAGTGACGCCGTTTTCCCAGTTAAAGCTGGTCATCGAATTACCACCTAAGCGACGTGATGCTAAATTCAAACTTTGTAATGCTGCCTGCCCGCCTTGATTATTCCAGCCTGTTCGATTGGTACCGTCAGCATAAGCGTTATAGCCATAAATCAGCGGACTGATCGACTTTTTCTCTAAGCTGGTATTGATTTTAAAAGTGGCACTTTGTGCGTATAACAAAGGCATTTGCAAAGTCACACTGATGAGTATCAGAGCTTTGATGGCGTTATGTAATCGCATGGCATCCTCATTTCTATCTGACATCCGGGATCAGATTTCCATCACGATGCAAGGCCTTATGCGCTGCAATTAGTTGCCGTATGGAATTTAATTGAAATGATTATGCGCCTGTTTTTTTGAAAAAAACTTGCCGTACGCCAATTATTTACACGTATTTATGAAATTTATTGGCTATTTAGATAAGAAATGATTGGATAGAAAAGAAAATATTACAAATAATGCTGTCTTTATAATCATTTAATTTCTTTTTATACAAAATAAATCTGTTTATCAGTTTTGATGATGAATTATTTTGATATGTGAGACCAAGTGAAGGCCGACAGAAGCTAAGAGCTTACTGATAACGGCTGCAAAGACAGCGTGCTGAACTAAAGACACAGCATGAGTCGCTGGCGAGAATATGTAATATCAATGCATAAAACTCGCTTGAACAACTTCTGAAAAATACATTTTTCACTATCACGAATAAAAAAATGGACGACAAAAAAGTCATCCATTTTCCCTAAATTTTTTTCTATATTCGTCAGTCTTACCAGTTCAAACAAGACTACAAATCTTCATCCGCCGGCGTATCCAAAGCGGCATTTAAACGCACCGGCCACATCTCAGAAAGACGTTGTGTGTCGTCAATCAGCTCCTGAGTTGATCCTTCACTGACCAGATCACGACTGTCCATTTCTTTTTTCCCAAAATCAATACTGGCTAGCAGCATTAACTTATATCCCTCTAGTGTATTTTGAGAAACCCCTTCACCATTTAGATATTTCAGACCTAGATTAAATCGCGCGCTTGCTAATCCTTGTTCTGCGGCTTTGCCATACCAGTACACAGCACGCTTATCGTCATGCGAGACACCGGTTCCATTCGCGTACATCATCCCCAGACGATACTGTGCGTGCGGGTTGCCTTGATAAGCAGCTTTTTTGTAGGATTCCAGCGCTTTATTGAAATCTTGTTTGACACCATCATCAGTGTCATCATTTTCAGAATACAAAATGCCGAGATTAAGATAAGCCGCGGTATAACCTTGCGCCGCAGCTTTTTGATACCAGTACGCGGCAGTTTGTTGATTTTGCGGCAGGCCAAGAGCGTTGCTATACATCAAACCCAGATTGGTCTGTGCACCAGCATGGCCGCGGGCAGCCGCTTGCGCAAACCAGTAAGAAGCTTGCTGATAATTTTGCTCAACGCCTTTACCTTGGAAATAAATAATGCCGAGCTTGGTTTGAGCACGCGGATCACCTTTCTGAGCAGATTGCGACAAGGCGCCGATATCTATGATCTCATCTCCTGAGAACCCATTTTGCAACTTGTCCGTAGCATCATCACCAACGGCTGTGGTGAATGACACCAAGCCCATGAGAAATAAGAGTCCTTTTTTAATTCGCGTCATCTTCGCTCCCCATCAAGTCCAAACTGATCGTACGGGCATCCTTGTGGATGAATTACTTGTACAAATCATGCGCTAAAAGATACTCGGAAGATGTTTCCTAACTATATTAAAAAGTAACGAAATGTAATGACAAGATGGGAAGGAATTAAGTGGCTGAAGAAGTGACTGAAGCGCAGAAAGAAGCGAGGGAAGATGGTAATCAGCGGGGGCTAAGCAGCTTTTAAATATAGAGGAAGTCTCGATAAAAAAGTAGATACTCCCCTCAAAATTAAAAATAACTTCTATGTACTTCAAATTATTATTGGACTATTAAAAATTACTACCGACCAGTATCTACTTTGATATTGAAACAATAAGCTCACTTTTAAGATGCAATCCGATCCGTGCTGACGATTGCTCAGCGGGCATAGTCAGATGATTCATCCATTGAGGATTAATCCAGCGAACAATCACTATTTCAATTTTTATCGGCCGCGACACGCACTGTATTACGCCCTGCCTGTTTAGCCTCATACAACATTGCATCAGCACGCTGAAACCAAGATGCTCCTGTCTCTGAGGGCGTAATTTTTGCGACGCCAATCGAGACTGTAATCGAGAAATTCTCGATCAACGGCGTGACCTCGACCAACGCCCTCAACTCTTCCGCCAATCTGGTTGCAGCCGTCAAATTAGCGCCGACAGCAATCACTACAAACTCTTCACCACCATATCTAAATACTGAATCGGTATTCCTGATTCTAGTGGCAATCAGATTGCATAACTTGACCAATACCTGATCACCGACGATATGACCAAACTGGTCATTTACCTTTTTAAAATGATCCAGATCAAACAACAGTAAACAAGATTCTGGATAGGTCTTCTGGGGATCTGACAGCTTAGCTAAACACCGATCCAGCGAACGACGATTGCCGACGCCAGTCAAAAAATCATGTTCGGCCTGCTGATTTAATTCTTTATGCTGAAGATTAGTACGATAAGAGAAAATCGTAGAAAACAAATTGATGAGAATAATAGTGATGGCAATACTGGATAAATTAAGCAACTCCATTTGTCCATACAAAGCAAACAGCATTGCAATCAGAGATACCGTATTGATCAGCAATGCCTCGTGCGCTTTCAGCATAAAGTAAGCAGCGATCATGGTCGGATAGACCCAATACACTAACGGCGCACCTTTTATAAAAATGACCGCGAGCATACCTGACGAGTAAAAAATCGTGACAAGAATACTAGCCCAGCGTACTCGACCGGTATTCAATACATACAGAAAAACGCACACCATACCAGCCACAATCGCCAGATCTACGGCGGCGAGCACCCAATTATGCTGCAACAGACGGACTATCCCGAACGGGAAAATACTGGGGATGCTAAGAGCACACAACATCAAAAGAATAATTTCTTCTTTTGATCTATTACGTCGTCGTTTGGGCGTATCTAATCCTAAAGGAAGTTGTTCACGTTGTCCTGACATCATCGCTCACTATGAAATAAAAGCGTTTTGCACAAAACCAACCCTGGCAGCGAACTACGATTAATTATCGGCTACTGAATACAGGTCACTTAGTACAGATCACTGCGTCAATATAGTATGAACTGATTATGAATGGATTTTGCAATAGATGCACGATACATACAGCATAGCGCCTGATAACAATGACTTACATTTAAAGGAATCTTGAATTCCACGCGATTCTCTATCATTGTTATGATACGGTAACAATATTCAGCAAGACCGTTACAAACAAGTATTTTTGAATCAGGTTCAAAATACCGCTCTTCTAGGAAGCTTATCTTTATGTCAGTCAGCAAAAGGATGCGTAGCTTCTTTTTATTTTCGTTATTGATGCTATCGACCGGGATTGCGGCGTCGGCGATTTTGTCCAGCGCGTCTAATGTGCAAAATATACCGTTGTTGATTGCTGAAACTCGGGATGAAAACGGTGAGATTGCGTCGATTCGCCCAGAGAATCAAAAAATCCTTGACTATTTTGAGCGTACTTTAGGCATCCACTTTGACATAAAACGCTATCCGCTCTCTCGCCTGGTAGAGAATGTCAAAGCGGGCGAAGGATTGGCGTTTGGCCTGTCCAAAACTTCGGAGCGACTGAGCGAAATGCGTTACTCCATTCCCATCTTCTCCGACTTTATTTGGGTCATTGTGCGCAGTGATTCGGCACTCAAATTCAATTCTGTCGAAGACCTCAAAGGTAAGTCTGTCGGCATCGTCAGAGGAATACGGTTTGGTGACGAGATCGATAGCAAAAGAAATCGCTTGTTCAAAGTAGAAGAAGATCAGCCGCAAACCAGTTCCAGATTAAAAAAATTATTATCCGGCCGTATGGATGTGATGCTATTTAATTCCAGAACTGCCAATCCCAAAGAATTGGAAACTGAACTGAACAACTACCTCCGGGATAAAAATATCCGTATGGCGGAGCAGACGAAATTCAGCATCAAAGTATTAAGCAAACCCTTCTTGATTGATGACATCCACTTCACCAATGGATTGCAAAATGATGGCGATATCATTAACAGGATCAATGCAGCAATTCTCAAGGGACGTAAATCAGGCGAACTACCTGCGCTGTGGAAGCCAGAACATGAGGCTAAGTGATTTAGCTTAGGCTAGTCATCAAAACACTATGAGTTAAAGCCTCAGAAAACTCCTTTCTGGCTCAAAACCAATATACTCCCCATTATTTTTACTAAAAATAGCCTATTGTCCAAACATTATATGGACGATTAAAACATACTGATGGTGAGTATATTCTGTAGCAAGAATAAATCTGATTAAATCCTGCCCGATATCAACACCCAAATAGCAAGTTTAAGCACGAAAAAAAGCTCTTGGTACTGACGTGCACCAAGAGCTTTTTTGGACCAATGCAACTATTAGGACTTACGCAAAATTGTCCCGGCAAGGCGTAGCGACGAAGATAGTACTGTAGTACAGCTAGGAGCTACAACGCAGCCGGGGCGATTTTGCGTAAGTCCTACTGATAACAACTAATTACTTTTTGCGCATCGGCGGCAAATCAGTACAGACGCCTTTGTAGACTTCGGCAGCCATCCCGATAGACTCACCCAAGGTCGGATGCGGATGTATCGTTTTGCCAATATCAACTGCATCTGCGCCCATCTCAATTGCCAATGCGATTTCACCGATCATATCGCCTGCATGCGTGCCAACAATACCGCCACCTACAATGCGTTTGGTTTCTGCATCAAATAACAATTTGGTAAAACCTTCATCACGTCCATTGGCGACTGCGCGGCCAGAGGCTGCCCAAGGGAAATGGCCTTTTTCAAGCTTAATGCCTTTAGCTTTGGCTTCGTCTTCTGTAATGCCGACCCAGGCGATTTCTGGATCGGTGTAGGCAACGGAAGGAATCACGCTCGCATCAAAATAGGCTTTCTCACCAGAGGCGGCTTCTGCTGCAACATGCGCTTCATGTACCGCTTTGTGCGCCAACATAGGCTGACCGACCAGATCGCCAATCGCAAAAATATGCGGCACGTTGGTGCGCATTTGCTTATCCACGTTGATAAAGCCGCGGTCGGTGACGCTAACACCTGCTTTATCGGCAGCGATTTTTTTACCGTTAGGACTGCGGCCAACTGCCACCAACACCAGATCGTAAATTTGTGACGCTGGTGCAGCCACGCCGGCCTCAGCTGCTTCAAAGCTGACTTTAATGCCTTCTGGCAGCGCTTCAACCGCAACGGTTTTAGTTTTCAACATGATATTGTCGAAACGTTTTTCGTTGAACTTTTGCCAGACCTTTACCATGTCGCGGTCTGCACCTTGCATCAGACCGTCCATCATTTCAACGACATCGATACGTGCGCCTAATGTGGAATACACGGTTGCCATTTCTAAACCGATGATACCGCCGCCAATTACCAACATACGTTTAGGCACCTGACGCAATTCCAAAGCGCCGGTGCTATCAACGATACGAGGATCAGCCGGAACAAAGGGTAAGTTCACCACCGACGAACCAGCTGCAATGATGGCTTGTTTGAACTGAACAGTTTTCTTCGATCCATCAGCGGCAGTGACTTCAATATGATTCGGGCTGACGAATTGACCTGTACCTTGTACTACATTGACTTTGCGGGCTTTAGCCATGCCAGACAAACCTGTCGTCATTTTTTTGATGACGCTTTCTTTGTAGCCACGCAATTTATCAATGTCGATCACAGGTTTGGCAAAAGTCACGCCATGCACTGCCATCGAGGCGGTCTCATCAATCACAGCGGCGACGTGCAGCAAGGCTTTGGACGGAATACAACCGACATTCAGGCAAACACCGCCAAGGGCTGCATAGCGTTCTACCAGCACTGTATTCATCCCAAGATCAGCAGAACGGAAAGCGGCTGAATAACCACCGGGACCTGCACCTAAAACCATCATGTCGCATTCCACATCTACTTTACCGGTGTAGCTGGATGCGATTGGTGCGGGGACGGCGGAGACGACAGGAGCGGCGGCGGACGCCACCTGTACAGCAGCTGGTGCCGATACTGATGCTGGCGCGGCCGCAGATGCACTTGCGCTAGACACTTGGCCTGCGGCTTCTACCAGTAATAACAAAGCACCTTCGGCAACTTTGTCACCGACTTTGATTTTAATTTCTTTGACCACGCCAGCGTGGCTGGATGGAATTTCCATACTGGCTTTGTCCGACTCTACCGTGATCAGTGATTGATCAACTTTGATGCTGTCACCAACGTTGACCATCAATTCGATGACTTCTACTTCTTTAAAATCACCAATGTCTGGGACTTTAACTTCTACGATGCTGGACGCCGTTGGTGCTGACGGTGCTGTTGGTGTTACTGGAGCGCTAACAGCGGCTGCAGGGGCAGCTGGAGTGGCAGGAGCGGCTTGGGTTGCAGGTGCTGCGACTTCTGCTGCACCTGCTGCCTCCAACACCAGCAGCACACTTCCTTCCGCTACTTTGTCGCCCACTTTGATTTTTAATTCCTTGATGACACCAGCGTGCGTGGAGGGAATCTCCATACTCGCTTTGTCCGATTCGACCGTAATTAGGGATTGATCGACCTTAATCGTATCGCCCACTTTAACCAGTAATTCGATAATTTCTACTTCTTTAAAATCACCGATATCGGGTACTTTGACCTCAATTGTGCTCATGTATTTTCTCCGCTCACAGCAAGGTTTTACGCAGATCAGCCAAAACATCAGCTAAATACGCGGTGAACTTGGCAGCCATTGCGCCATCAATGACGCGATGATCGTAGGACAGGGATAAAGGCAACATCAAGCGTGGAATAAATTGCTTGCCGTCCCACACTGGTTTAATCGTCGATTTAGACAATCCCAAAATAGCCACTTCCGGTGCGTTGATGATAGGTGTAAATGCCGTACCACCAATCCCGCCCAAAGACGAAATCGTAAAAGTAGCACCTTGCATATCAGCAGGCTTCAGCTTGCCGTCACGCGCTTGTGCAGACAACTCACCCATCTCTACAGCGATTTGCGACAAAGTTTTTTGGTCTGCATTTTTAATCACAGGAACAACTAATCCGTTTGGCGTATCTGCGGCAAAACCGATGTTGTAATACTGTTTGAGTATCAGATTTTCACCCTTTGCATCCAAGGAAGCGTTGAAGGCTTTAAATTTCTTCAAAGCGGCGACACTGGCTTTGATGACAAAGGCCAGCATCGTCAACTTAACGCCAGACTTAACCAAGGCTTCGTTAGACGATTTGCGGAAATCTTCCAGGTCAGTAATGTCAGCTTCATCAAACTGCGTTACGTGCGGGATCATCACCCAGTTGCGATGCAAATTAGGGCCACTAAGTTTTTTGATGCGAGACAAGGGCAACAATTCGGTGCTACCAAATTTGCTGAAATCCAATGACGGCCAAGGCAACAAATCAAGACCGACACCACTGCCATTTTTTGCCGGAGCAGAAACAGCCGATACTGCTGTACTAGCAGCCATAATGCCTTTGACGAAGTTTTGCACGTCCAATTGCGAGATGCGACCCTTAGGGCCGCTACCTTGCACGCGCAAGAGATCAACGCCAAGTTCGCGCGCAAATTTTCGGATTGACGGTGATGCATGTGGTTTGCTGCCATCGGCATTGCTGACAGGAGTTGATGTTGTCGCTGTGCTAGCTGGTACCTCAACTACAGCGGCGGCAACTGCTGCTGGCGCTGGCGGGGGTGTTGATGCAACTGGAGCTACCGGTGCGGTTGCTGCTACTGGCGCAGCTGCCGGAGCAGTTACCGGAGCAAGATCACCAGACGCTTCAACCACAACGAGCAAAGAACCCTCTGCGACTTTGTCGCCGACTTTCACTTTAATTTCTGTCACTACGCCAGCGTGACTGGAGGGAATCTCCATACTAGCTTTGTCTGATTCGACTGTAATTAATGATTGATCAATCTTAATCGTGTCGCCAACCTTGACCATCAATTCAATCACTTCTACTTCTTTGAAATCGCCGATGTCCGGCACTTTGACTTCAATCGCACTCATAGTTTTCGCTCCGCGTAAATTATTTGAAAGAGGCGCATCATTTGCTGAGTGCGCCCTTCTTTGCTCATGCTTGCTTAGGTAAGTAAATTAACCCAGATAACTTACACAGTGACCGGATTAGGTTTGCCTGCGTTGATGCCGTACTTTTCAATAGCCTGGGCAACAACAGAGGCAGACAACACGCCTTCATCGGCCAAAGTTTTGAGTGCAGCGATCACCACGAAATAGCGATTAACCTCAAAGAATTCACGCAATTTTGCACGACTGTCAGAACGACCAAACCCATCCGTACCCAAGACTTTGTAGCTGCGACCTTTTGGAATGAACGCACGCACTTGTTCTGCAAAGGTACGCATGTAATCAGTAGAAACGATTACCGGACCTGTCGTATCTTTTAAGCATTGAGTAATGTGGGCTACACGTGGCTCTGCGGTTGGGTGCAACATATTCCAACGTTCTACATCCTGACCATCACGGGCTAATAAAGTAAAGCTTGGTGCAGACCAGACATCAGCCGCGATACCAAAATCATTTTGCAACAATTCTGCTGCAGCAATCACTTCACGCAAGATTGTGCCGGAGCCCATCAGTTGCACACGGTGCTTGGTCACGCTCTCGGATTTTTGCAACAGGTACAAACCTTTAATGATGCCTTCCTCTTGTCCCTCTTTCAGTCCCGGATGGCTGTAGTTCTCATTCATCAGAGTCAGGTAGTAAAACACGTCTTCCTGATTAGTGACCATACGGCGCAGACCATCATGCATGATGACGGCGACTTCATGTGCGAACGTCGGGTCGTAAGGTACGCAGTTAGGTATTGTCGAAGCTAGTACATGGCTGTGGCCGTCTTCATGCTGCAAACCTTCCCCGTTCAGAGTAGTACGGCCCGCTGTACCACCTAACAAGAAGCCGCGAGCGCGCATATCACCAGCTGCCCAGGCCAGATCGCCAATCCGTTGCAGACCAAACATCGAGTAGTAGGTATAAAACGGAATCATCACGCGGTTGTTGGTCGAATATGAGGTCGCAGCGGCGATCCATGAACTCATACCACCCGCTTCATTAATCCCTTCTTGCAAAATCTGACCAGCTTTATCTTCGCGGTAATACATCACCTGATCTTTATCGACTGGCTCATACAATTGACCAACCTGACTGAAGATACCGATCTGACGGAACAAGCCTTCCATACCAAACGTACGGGACTCATCAACCATAATAGGTACAACACGCGGACCTAAACTGGCATCGCGTAACAAGGCAGTCAAAATACGTACATAAGCAGCAGTAGTAGAAATCTCACGGCCTTCGGCAGTCGGTTCCAGCATCGCTTTAAATGCCGACAACTCAGGGACAATCAATTCTTCATCGGCTTTTTGACGACGTTGTGGCAAATAGCCGCCGAGCGCTTTACGACGGGCTTGCAGGTATTGCATTTCTGGCGTGTCGTCGGCAGGTTTGTAAAAAGGAATACCAGGCAAATCTGCATCAGCGATTGGGAGTTGGAAACGGTCGCGCATTGCTTTAATCGCTTCGTCATCCAGCTTTTTCGTGTTATGCGCGGTGTTACGCGCCTCACCTGATTTACCAAAGCCAAAGCCTTTAATACTCTTTGCCAAGATCACAGTCGGCTGACCTTTGTTATCTTGTGCGACTTTAAATGCGGCATAAATTTTGTGGGGATCATGTCCACCACGAGTCAGACGCCAGATGTCGTCATCTGACATTTTGCTGACCATTTCCAACAATTTTGGATGCTTGCCAAAGAAGTTAGCGCGGACATATGCACCATCTTTGGCTTTGTAATTTTGGTATTCGCCATCGACGGTTTCCATCATGACTTTTTGTAAGATGCCGTCTTTATCTTTAGCGAGCAACTCATCCCAGCCGCTGCCCCAAATCACTTTAACCACATTCCAGCCTGCGCCACGGAAATCTGATTCCAGCTCTTGAATAATCTTGCCGTTACCACGCACCGGGCCATCCAGACGTTGTAAATTACAGTTGACGACGATGACCAGATTGTCCAATTGCTCGCGGCCTGCCATACCAATCGCACCCATGGATTCTGGTTCGTCCATCTCACCATCGCCACAAAACGCCCAGACTTTACGCTTCTCGGTGTCAGCGATACCACGTGCATGCAGATACTTCAGGAAACGTGCCTGATAAATCGCCATCAAGGGACCAAGACCCATCGATACCGTCGGGAATTGCCAAAAATCTGGCATCAGTTTTGGATGCGGATAAGACGACAAACCTTTACCATCCACTTCGCGACGGAAATGGATCAGTTGATCTTCGGTTAAACGGCCTTCTAAAAAAGCACGGGCATAGATACCCGGCGATGAATGACCCTGAATGTACAGCAAATCGCCACCGTGATCTTCGGTTGGCGCGTGCCAAAAATGGTTGAAGCCAATACCCAACATATTCGCCAGTGAGGCAAAACTGGATAGATGACCACCCAGATCACCATCTACGCGATTGGCCTTGACGACCATCGCCATGGCGTTCCAACGCATCATAGAACGCAGACGCTCTTCAATTTCCAGATTGCCCGGGCAATGCTCACCAAGGTGCGCCGGGATCGTGTTGACATAAGCAGTGTTGCTGGAAAACGGAATATGCGCGCCACGGCGACGCGCCAGATCGACCATGCGCTCCATCAGATAATGCGCTCGCTCTGGCCCTTCTTTATCGATCACAGACTCCAGTGCATCAAGCCACTCAGAGGTTTCCATAACATCGGGATCATTGACGGCTTGCGCCAAAACTTGGTCGATCTGGGGTGAAGAAGTTGACATCTGCTGGGTCTCCTGATAGTGCGCTTTCGAAGCGAAGCGCGGTGGCGTATCGACAAATTAGTGCTTGTTTTTAAATCATAATAATTCTTTGCGAAGGTATTTTAACAGCAGTTTTTAATTTTTCAAATAGCGATATTTGATTTCATAATGTGATATTTTGGTTGTGGTGCAATATAATCCTTCTATGAAACTTCTGAATCTGAATTTTCTATGCACTCCGCAAGAAAAATGGAATTTTCGCCAAAAGACCGAGGCGTAACAAACCCAGATTTCCCATCAGACCGCTACCACTCCGTAGTTTGAAGCCGCCACCCAGATGGCATGCGGCGTTTAGGACATCATCATCGCCATATGTGTGCCAACGCTACAGCAACAATTGCACCTCTGCCGAGCCGCCTGGCGGCGGCGTCGCGTCTAGCCAACTCGCCAAAGGCACATTGGTCGCTATTCCAATAGAAAATCTGGATCAAATAGCGGTAAATACCGATTAAGAATAATTTGTCACGATCAGCTATTGAGTTTGCTTATGCGGCTGAAAAAGACAGACCACGACGAGCACTCATCCACTAGAAGAAATAATTTTGCTTACGGAGTGTGGTGGCTGATTAGCCGATTTTGAAATTTACCGAGACTTTGCGTCTGGAGGGAGCAGTATTACTGCTTCACGCGACTGCATTGACATGGATACAGACGGCTAAAAGGATCGTACTTGTGTTGGGGTGAATTATTTTATTTTGCTTTTTTAGCTTTTAAAAATACGGGTCCCCAGATAGGGTGACCGATTTCACTAGGCATCAAATCAAAAGTGGGATCAATCTTAAGTGCACGCTCAAATTGCTGGCGGCAAAGTTGCGTTCTGGAGGTGACACAGTAACTAAACGCCATCGTCTTTAATGCCTCTAGTTGAATAGCCTTGTTATGACCATTCCAGATTTCATTTGCATTACTTAGTCTCTTAATTGCCCCGTTGTAATCACCATCGTTATATAACGCCGCTCCGTCCTTTAAAGCCTGCACATCACCGCCTACAATTGGCACTACGGGAGTTGGTTCTACTGCTGTGGGTACGGGTGGCTGAGCAGGTTTTACTTCTCTGTTTTTTACCGCAGTTTTTTGAGGAGTTGTCAGTTTGGAGACACTTTCGCACCCTATCAATAGCATGCAAGAAAACGCAAGCGTACTTATGCAGAGATATTTAGACAGTTGATGGTTATTCATTGACATTTATTTAGCAGTAAACTCGTGCTCTATGGTAACTGAAGTGGCTGAATTATTTTTGCTAGTGTCCACCTCAGTAACAAAATCGGGGAACCCGGGATTGGTCACTCGAATCTTATGAATGCCTTTAGCCAGTTTTAAATTCTTTAATGGTGGGCTGGCACCATTTTGAACGCCGTCTACAAACACCGTACCCCATGGCTTAATCGTTAATTTGACATTGAATTTACTAAGCGCCTTGTCTTGCACTAATGGGGCAGTCGTCTTAGCTAAGGTCTCAGATTGATTGAATTCATTGATGCGTGCCTGAGCTAACTCTGCGTATTTTCCATTCGGAAATTGCTGCAAAAATGTACTCACCGCTTGTTTTGATAAATTTGCATCAGCACTCAATTTATCCCAAGCTAATTTCTCCTGATTAATTTCAGGGAGCTTGTCGGTAACACTATCTTGGGGAATGGCGGATGAAAATTTTATATCGCTAGCGACTGCCGCTGGTTGAGGAGCAGTTGGAGCTGTGAGCGGCAAGGGTTTTGCGATAGAGTTTAATAAGGGTTTTACTGCGCGATGTTGCACAGAAAAATAAATACTAATATCAAGGAAAAAACACAGGCCTAAAGTACCGGCCAATATCTTGGATTTATTTTTTTTAATGATAGTAATTAACCTGGACTCACCGATTCCAGGAACGTCATCGACGCTAGCAGTGGCACTAGCTACGGCATTTTTGTAGGCGACATTTTTAATACTGGCAACTTTAGCAATCTGATCATTCGTTTCGCTTGTAAGATCAACATTGGCGCCCGATTTGCTTAAGCGAGAGGTTCGAGCGGAACCAAACGCGCTAATGCCTAATAAGCGCCGGAACTCGTCCACAGTCTGAGGGCGATCTTGTGGCTGTATAGCCAGCCCCTTATCGACTGCCATGAGAAATTTTGTACTAAAGCCAGGACGATCCTGATTTTGGAGATGGTTCAAAGTATCTTTAACGATGCGTGCTACTGAAATCGGAGGTGGCGTTTTCAGGATCGTAAAATACATTACCGCAGCTAGAGCATAAATATCTGTCCAAGGGCCTTGCTGCAAATCATCCTCATCCGAATACTGCTCAACCGGTGCGTAACCAGGCTTTAAAATAACGGTTAACCCTTGCGTCATATCGCCAATAATCTGGCGCGCAGAACCAAAGTCAAGCAACACAGCATCACCGTTTTTTTGTACGATAATATTATCCGGCGATACGTCACGATGCAGTATTTTGGCTTTATAAAGCGTATCCAATGCCTCCAGGATTTGCTTAAAAATAAATTTAAGCCATGCTTCTGTCACTAACTCTGGGCGCTGGTTTACGATTTCTTTCAACGTAAAGCCATCATAGTGCCGCATCACCATATACGCGGTTTTGTTCTCTTCCCAAAACCGGTACACTTTAACTAAAAACGGATGATCAAACTGCGCTAACAGGCGGGCTTCATTGATAAAGCTTTTTAATCCTGCGTCAAAGGTCTTCTTGTGACGCTCTACCCGCACAACCACACTAGAATCAGCCGCCCGGCTAGCTAATGCGCCTGGAATGTATTCCTTGATTGCGACAGTACGCTGAAGAGAGTGATCAAACGCCAAATAGACAATACCGAACCCACCCTCACCGAGAATACCAGTGATCTCAAAGTCGTTCAGTCGAGTGCCTACAGCCAGGCAATTCTGGACAACAGATTGAAGCGCCTCTGACTTTGCATTAGCGCGTATTTTTTCTATACTCAAGACTTACTCGGAAATAAAAATGTGTTCATTCTAAAATTAATACGCTTATACATTAGCCGCCCTTAGACCACTCTTTTCGAGTCATGTATGCAAATAGCAAAAGCCGAAAAATTATCTCTACTCGTTCTGCTAGCACTGGAAACCCGAATATTCTGTTCGGCTATTAAGTTCATCTGAGATAACCACGCATCGCAACTTTGTGCAGAGGACAGACTTTGCTCCATCTGGTTTTCGTTTACCCATTCCCAAAAACCGTCCGTACACAATAAAAATGCGTCGCCATCCTGCAAGTCAACCGCGTCCATTGTCACTTCGGGAAGACTGTCGCCCTCTGCACCGATAGCGGCAAATAACATGCTACGCTGAGGATGCTGGCGAAGCAAAGCGTAATCGGCGTAACCAGCATCGACCATTCTCTGTGCATAGCTGTGATCTTTTGAAATCGTTTTAATTTTTCCATCACGGAATAGATAAACTCTGGTGTCGCCTAAATGCGCCCATAGTGCACAACGATTACTCCTGTCGATCAAAATAGTAGCCACGGTCGCACTCATATTTTTTTGTTGAATGTTCCCCAGTTTTTTTTGAGCTACTTTCAGCATTGCCCAATCGACATAAGAACGCAAAGCACGTGGACTGAACGATGCTTCCTGCACAAATTTTTCTGTGATGCATTCAGTCACAAGATTGGCAGCAACCTCACCGCCCTCATGACCACCGGTACCATCGGCTAATACAAAACAGGCCAAGTCGTCCTCGAGCGCACTGGCGAGAGCGTCTTGATTAGTTTGTCTATTACCAATCGCCGTAATTTGAGCTATCTCCAGATGCATCTTTACGTCATCTCATAGAAATATTTATTATGCATCTGGCGAGTCGTGTTTTACTCGTTCAACTTCGTTCTCGTAGGCAGCTAAAAATTCTTTACCAAATAAGGACTGAAACTCATCTTTGGATTCTAATGAGATACGATCAAATAGTTCGGAAAAATGATCCCACATCTCAGCTTTACGGCGTGCTGGGTTGAGACTGTCCAAAAAGCTTGGCGCTTTTAAATGTTTTTCAAATCCGGCTGGATGAAGTTTATGCAACAGGCTTTCCATTGCTGCCTTCATTCCTGCGACGACACCTAGCTGGTGGGCGCGCAAATCGAGGAAAGCATCTTCCATTGCCTCCGCTGGCGCCATAAAACCCGGCATTTTTTTCCGCAACATCTGGGTCAATACCGTCTGGCTATCAGGGAAAAACTTTAAGGGATTATTTTTTCGTAAAACCACCATCGTTACTTCGGCATTCACTTCTCGTTTGACTAGCGCCCGCTGAGCAATTAGTCCCATCGTGCCTTGTACGGAAGTTGCAACAAGTTTGCCTAAGATTTCCATCAACTCGGGTGTTAAACCCGAGGACAGATTGAGCGAGGGAAGACCCGCACCATTTAAAAATGCTTGTAGCAAATCAGCACTGTCTGCCACAGGTTTCTGCATATCAGTTGTTGCCGCCGCAGATGCTTGCTTCTGGGTAGGCTGCGACGCGTCTGTCTGGCTCGTCGGTAGCTCTTGCAAGGTGACGACATTTTCTGCTTCTACAGAAGTAGCTTCTGCGCGTAACAAAAATTGCGGTGGTTGAATCAGAGTTTTTGTAGCATTAGCCATTGGATTAATAGTCATTGGCGTTGCTTTGGCGGGCAGTGGCAAACTTACTTTCGTATCTGCTGATTTCGCGAGTTCAGATACATCAGGCAAGGGGTCAGGTAAATTCGCTGGTACTTGTGCCCCCTCTGTAGAGACAACACTCAATATGTACAGGCCAATTTGAATCTGATCACCAGCGTAGATTTTGTGTGCCTGCTCTGCCGCGATTTCTGTTCCATTGATAAGTATCGGATTAGCCAAACTGAGGTTAATCAATTGATGCTGATCTCCATTGCTCCAAACTTTTGCTTGAATTCGGGAGACAAAATGTTTAGGGTCAGGCAAAACCAGAAAATTATCGTCACTACGCCCTACTGTTCCTTGTTCCTCGCCAAAAATAGCGGAAATCGGACTGAGTGGCGCTTCATTATTATAAGAATCGACGGTAATTTTTATCATTGATAGCACTCCAAAAAAACAAAGCTAAGACTCAACTAAAACCCAACTAAGACTCCAGCATCTACAACACCATTATTGTCAAGAGAAGCTGATTTAAATAAGCTAATCTGTCAATTGTGGCCGGACACTGGCTGTACTTTTCCGACAAACTTATTGAGCTAAGCACTTGAGCTTGACCGTCCCCTAGTCAGAAACTATTTCTGACGCGCAACACAAAATCGGCCTCGCTCAATGTATTGCCATAGAGTACGGCAGCTTACCCGATTCTTTTAAAATCAGCGACAAATGCAGCGTAAAGTCTCCGGATTAAATGACGTTTCCTGGAGACAGCGTCTACTTCTTCCCAATCAAGATACTGAAGTTGAGGAAAGATCCTTGCTTGATGCTATAGTTGGCATGCACTTTGATCAAAATGTCATCTATTTATGTGAGGGTTTGATGAGTAAGTCAGTATCAGGTGAACCAGTTCCACCAGAAGTAACGGGAACTTTTCACTATCAAGAATTAATAGAGTCAAGATTAGGAACGCCAATTGCGACAGAGTTATCTAATGCTGATGCCGAAAAATTAGCATCGTCGCCTGGCGCAAAACTAGCAGCCGCCAGAAATGCCTTGGGTTGGTCAGTTCCACAAGTTGCATCACAATTGAAAATGGCTCCCCGCCAAATAATTTCAATTGAGGCGGATGATTACGCATCCCTACCAGAGCCCGCAATTGTGCGGGGCTTTATCCGTGCGTATGCCAAACTACTAAAACTCGATCCTGTCCCTATCATCACTTTAATTAAAATTGATTCTGACGAAAAGAGACAGAAATTATCCACCGATCGCAGAGCATCGATGTCGCGTGTCAGATTGAAAACAGCGAATGAAAAAAAGGGCCGTCCTCTGCTTAAGTTTGTCTTGGGCCTATTAGTACTAGGAATCGTGGCTCTGGTATGGATGGTTTACCGCTAGCAGCAATATACTCCCCATTTTTTTAGGGAAATATATCCTACCGACCAATACTTAATTGGACAATCAAAATATACTGCCTAGGTGTATATTATAAAATCCAATTAAATATTGAACAGTTATACGAAGGTGCGACGCACGACACACTGCACTCTTCGTCATTCAATTTTAGGATAGCATCCCGAACTTTTGTCTTGAATCAGGCAGATCACTATCGCTCGCAAGCTAGTTATCTAAGCTGGGATTATTCCAATGGAGGCGATACGCCCTATTGTTCTCCAGCTACCCAGCGCATAATTTATAATCTTGGCTTGATCTTCTTTTGCAAAGCCCACCATGACAGCCCATATCATCAGCGGAACACAGCTATCTCAACAAATTCGTGCCGAAGTGACCCAACGCGCCGCAGCACTTACAGCGCAAGGCAAACAACCCGGTTTGGCGGTGATTTTGGTGGGTGAAAATCCGGCGTCGCAAGTATATGTACGCAACAAAGTCAAAGCCTGTGAGGACTGCGGCTTTTATTCTGTGCTGGAAAAATACGACGCAGACCTGAGCGAAACCGCCCTGCTCGCGCACATCGCGAGACTGAACAATGACAGCAAGATCAACGGTATTTTGGTGCAGTTACCTTTGCCAGCCCATATTGATGCGAATAAAGTGATTGAAGCGATTGCAGCGGAAAAAGATGTAGACGGATTTCATATCAGTAATGCAGGCCTGCTGATGACGGGGCAACCGCTGTTCCGTCCTTGCACACCTTATGGTGTGATGAAAATGTTGGAATCAATCGACTACCCTATCCGCGGTGCCAATGCCGTGGTGGTAGGTGCATCCAATATTGTCGGTAAACCGCAGGCAATGTTGCTCTTGCAAGCAGGTGCTACTGTCACCATCTGCAATTCTAAGACACGCGATTTAGGCGCCCATACGCGCAACGCCGATATTTTGGTGGTCGCCACTGGCAAACGGAACATCGTGACTGCTGATATGGTCAAACCCGGTGCAGTGGTGTTGGATGTGGGGATGAATCGCGATGACGAAGGCAAATTATGTGGCGACGTTGATTACCTTAATGTCAAAGAGGTCGCTGGCTACATCACTCCAGTCCCTGGCGGTGTTGGCCCGATGACGATTACGATGTTACTGGTCAACACGATAGAAGCTGCAGAACGACTTTAAGAACTCCTCAAGAATTTAAACGAATTTACCAGCTTACTGGAACAACAATGACGCAACAAAATCCCCTGCTTGACTTTAGCGATTTACCACGCTTCGACACCATCAAACCTGAGCATATAACGCCAGCGATTGCGGTATTATTGGAAGAAAATCGTGCTGTCGTCGCACAACTGGAAGCGGCAACAGATCCCGTCACATGGGAAAATTTTGTTGAGCCTTTGGAAAACGCCACCGAAAAACTCGGTCGCGCTTGGGGCATTGTTAGTCACCTTAACGGCGTCGCAGATACACCAGAACTACGTGCCGCGTATAACGAGAATCAGCCCATCATCACGGAGTTTTGGACCGCTCTGGGTCAAAATCTTGCGTTGTTCGACAAATACAAAGCCTTGCAAGCCAGCCCGGAATTTGCACACTTCACGCCGGCGCGACAAACTATCGTCAACAACGCTGTGCGCGATTTCCGTCTGGGTGGTGCAGAATTATCGGACGATAAAAAAGTCCGCTATGCAGAAGTACAAGAAAAACATGCCGCTCTCTCTACTAAGTTTTCAGAAAACGTACTAGATGCAACTAATGACTACGGTTTGTTCATCGATAATCTGGATGAGCTAAAAGGTTTGCCAGACGATGTTTTACAAGCGGCAAAATCCGCTGCTGAAAAAGACGGTAAGCCGGGTTATAAATTTACGCTGCATTTCCCGTCCTATTTCCCACTCCTGCAATACGCAGATAATCGTGCCCTGCGCGAAACGATCTACCGCGCCAATGCAACCAAGGCATCTGAGTTAGGCAGCAATCCTGAGTGGGACAACACTGCGATCATCACCGAATTGCTAGCCTTGCGCCAGGAAGAAGCTAATTTGCTGGGCTATCACAATTTTGCTGAAGTATCACTGGTGGCCAAGATGGCGGAAACGCCAGCGCAGGTAAGTCATTTCTTATTAGATCTGGCGAACCGCGCCCGCCCTTTTGCAGAAAAAGATTTGGCAGAGTTGCGCAGTTTTGCTAAAGATCAATTAGGTATCGATGATTTGCAATCCTGGGACACCACTTACGCTTCAGAAAAACTGCGCGAACAACGCTATGCCTTTTCTGAGCAAGAATTAAAACAATATTTCCCTGAGCAGCAAGTCGTCGCCGGCTTGTTCAATGTGATCGAAACCTTGTTTGCAGTAGAAATTCGTCTAGACAGTGCGCCAAGCTGGCATCCTGATGTCAAGTTTTATCGGATAGAAAAAGCTGGCAAACTCGTCGGACAGTTCTACCTCGATTTATATGCACGCAGCGGCAAACGTGGCGGCGCCTGGATGGATGATGCACGTGGCCGACGCCGTACTGCGACCGGTATACAGACGCCAGTTGCTTATCTGACCTGCAATTTTAGCGAACCAGTCACGACTAACGGTGTGACCAAACCTGCCCTGTTCACGCATGATGAAGTGATTACACTGTTCCATGAATTTGGTCATGGGCTGCATCATTTATTGACGCAAGTCGAAGAATTATCCGTATCGGGCATCTCTGGCGTGGAGTGGGATGCGGTCGAATTACCATCTCAGTTTATGGAAAACTTCTGCTGGGAATGGGATGTTCTGCAAGGGATGACAGCCCACGCGGAATCGGGTGAGCCATTGCCGCGTGCGCTGTACGACAAAATGATTGCTGCAAAAAACTTCCAGTCAGGTATGCAGACCTTGCGTCAGGTTGAGTTTTCTTTATTTGATATGCGTCTGCATGATGCCATTGAGTCCGGTCAGAATGTGCAAGCGATTGCAGATGCGGTAAGAGCACAAGTGTCGGTCTTCAATCCACCTGCGTTTAACCGCTTTCAGCATTCTTTCAGCCATATCTTTGCAGGCGGCTATGCAGCGGGTTATTTCAGCTATAAATGGGCAGAGGTCTTGTCTGCCGATGCATATGCCGCATTTGAAGAGGCTAGCATAGCGGAAGGCAGTACACTGTCACGTGTAGTAGGACAACAATTTCAGTCACAAGTATTAGAAGTCGGTGGCTCCCGCCCAGCCCTGGAGTCTTTTAAAGCGTTCCGTGGCAGAGAGCCTGCTATTGACGCGCTATTGCGCCACAGCGGCATGGCTGCCTGACGTTTATAGAGAACACGGAGAATATAATGAAACAGCAAATATCAATACGTACCCGCCTCTTGCTAATCGGCACAGTGGTAGGTGTATTCGCTATGGGCAGCGCCCAGGCGCAGTTGTATAAGTGGGTCGGTGCTGATGGCAAAGTCACTTATAGCGACGTACCGCCGCCACCGTCTGTGAAGCAATTACAAACCAGATCATTTGACAGCGGCGAACCTGCAAGTAATTTGCCGCCTGAGTTAGCAGCCGCGGTAGTAAAAAATCCTGTCATTCTGTACACGAGTTCTGATTGCAGTCCTTGTGATGAGGGACGCACTTTCTTGAAAGCTAACGGTATTCCTTTTAAAGAAAAAACCGTTAATTCGGATGAAGATGCAAAAAAACTCAAGCAAGTTAGTGGCGATAATCAACTACCGTTTTTAATCATTAACAGTAGTAGATTCAAAGGTTTGAATACCACCGAATGGCGTACCGCGCTGAGTAACGCTGGCTACCCAGAAACCAATAAGCTGCCAAAAGATTACAAATACTCAACGGCAGAGGCAGCTGCGCCGGTGCCAGCAACGGCACCTAAAGATGCTAGTAATAATGGAGATAGCGACAAAGTAAGACAAAAAAAACTGCCGCCAGCCAACCCTAATAATGACGGTGGCTTCCGTTTTTAAGCTGAGTTTTTAAGTTTTTTTATTAGCCTTGCTTGCTTAAAAATAAAATGAGATCTTTGCACGATAAAAAGCCAAGCAGAGTGTTTACCTCAAATGAGACAATAGCAACAGGATAAATTTAAAGAGTGGCAATCATGGCGTGG